>JBEKXM010000512.1:0-3732 GCA_049512115.1 Tepidisphaeraceae bacterium
ACATTTTTCCGCGTTTGTCCGGAAATGGAATTTCCCAGATGCCGCACCTTCCCCGCTTTCATCAAATTCTGTAGCGCCGCCGTCAGCTCGTCGTTGTCGAATTCCTCAAATCGAATGCTGTGGTATTGCAGCAGATCGATGTATTCGGTTTGCAAGGCCTTGAGCGAATCCTCGACCTGCCGCAGCACCTGGCTCGCCGTCCGCTCATCCGTGCGGTTCAAGTGGGAATGAAATTTGTGCCCGAACTTGGTGGCGACGATCCATTTGTCCCGATCGCCCCGGATCGCGTTGCCGATGAACGATTCGGATGTGTGGTCCCCATAGCACTCGGCCGTGTCGATCAGGTTGATTCCCGTTTCCCGTGCCGCGTGAAAAATCCGATCGACTTCATCCTGCTCGAAATCCTTGCCCCATTCGCCGCCGAGCTGCCAGGTTCCCAAGCCGATCACCGAAACGCGAAGATTGCTCTTTCCAAGCCGACGATATTTCATGGGGGATATTGTTATTTGTGACAGGTGATTTGTCATTGGGCGAATTCAGATTTTACGGGTCGGATGCGTAACAGGTTCGGCGGGGGCGGATGCGTGAAATGGAGTTTGATCGGTTGCGCTTTTCGTGCCGTCCGGCGTCGTTTGCTCGTATGTGACAACGCGTCGCCGATGCACGAACCGCTGGCTTGCCCGCTCACGTTCGCAACGGCCGTCTGCAAAGAAGGGAAAAGAGGATTCGCCGCGTGCCGCGGCCATTGCAGTTGAGTTTCGGCCACAGGCCGACCTCAACCGTCCATCAGCCCCGCTTGTCCGACCTCCCTCGCATGTATGTAGCGGCCGGCCTTCCGCAATTCCAAAGGGAGGTCGGACAAGGCGGGCTGCGAGGACGGTTGAGATCGAGCCTGAGCTCGAAACGCCTCAACATTTGCCGCCGGAGGCGGCGACTGGATCTTCTTCCCGTTTGCGGAAGGCGGTGGCGAACGTAAACAGGCCAGCCAGTGGTCCAAACAGCGCCGGCACCCATTGATATACGAGTCAAAGGTGCCGGACGGGACGAAAACCATAACCGATAAGGATCTTTGTCTTGCAAGGGCGACGATTGTGCCACGCACCCTGGCAGATCACGCGGCACTTGCTTTTTCGCCGCAAATCGGCAAGTCTAGTTCTCCAACCATGAAACCAACCATTTTCGCGGCGGTGACAATCCTCCTCGGTCTGTTTTTGGCCCAGGCCGTGGAAGGCTTCGCCTCCACGAACGCCGATCCCGGGCAATTGAACGTGGACGTGCAGCATCCCGGCGCCAAGATCAGTCCCACGTTCTACGGCCTGATGACCGAGGAGATCAACCACTCCTACGACGGCGGGCTGTATGCCGAGCTGGTTCAGAACCGCGCCTTCAAGGACAACGCGGACCAGCCCGCGCACTGGTCGCTGGTCAATAGCGAGTCGGCCGAAGGAACAATCGCGTTGGACGATCAGAACCCGGTGAACGCGACGGCGCTGACCAGCAGCCTGCGGCTGAACGTCTCGGCCGTCGCTCAGGGCCAGCGCGTCGGCGTCGCCAACGAGGGATTTTGGGGCATTCCCGTGTGGCCCCAGACGCAATATCGCGCCTCGTTCTACGCCAGATCGGCCGACGGATTGGCCGGGCCGTTGACCGTCGACATCGAAAGCAACGACGGCGCGACCGTTTACGCATCGGCCTCGGTTCCCCAGATCGACGCACAATGGAAAAATTACCAAGTGACCCTCTCCACCGGCAAGGTCGATCCCACGGCGGAAGCCCGCTTGGTGATTTCCTCCGCCAGCAAGGGGACGCTCTGGCTCAGCCTGGTTTCCCTCTTTCCACCGACTTTCAGCAACCGCCCCAACGGAAACCGCATCGACCTGATGCAGATGCTCGGCGACCTCCATCCGGCGTTCCTGCGCTTCCCCGGCGGTAACTATCTCGAAGGCGATACCATCGACCAGCGCTTCGCCTGGAAGAACACCATCGGCGATATCGCCCAGCGCCCGGGGCACCTCAGCCCATGGAAATATCGTTCTTCCGACGGGCTTGGCCTGCTGGAGTTCCTCGACTGGTGCGAAGACCTGCACATGCAACCGGTGTTGGCGGTCTTCGCCGGATATGCGCTGACCCACCAGCACGTGGACCCGGGACCGCAGTTGGAGCCGTTTGTCCACGAAGCCCTGGATGAAATCGAATACTGCACCGGCGACGCCTCGACGAAATGGGGACAGCAGCGAGCCAAGGACGGCCATCCCGATCCGTTCAAAATCCAATACGTCGAAATCGGCAACGAGGACTGGTTCGACCGCGCCGGATACGACGGGCGGTTCGCGCAGTTCTATGATGCCATCAAGGCCAAATATCCCAGTCTCCAACTCATCGCCACGGCCGCCGTCCAAAGCCGAACGCCCGACGTGATCGACGACCACTATTACCGCTCGTCGCGCGCCATGGAGCGCGACGTCCATCACTACGACAAGACGGACCGAAAGGGCCCCAAGATTTTCGTCGGCGAGTGGGCGACGCGGGAAGGAAGCCCCACGCCCAACTTCGGCGCGGCCATGGCCGACGCCGCCTGGCTCACGGGCCTGGAGCGCAACTCGGACATCGTTGTGATGAACTGTTACGCGCCCCTTTTCATCAATGTAAACCGCGGCGCCAACCAATGGGGAACCGATCTGATCGGATACAACGCCTTGACCAGTTTCGGCTCCGCCTCCTATTACGCGCAGAAGATGTTCAACGAGAACATGGGCGACACGATACTCCCGGTTGACGTCGCCGAGCAGCCGCAAACTCCCTCCACCCCGCCGCCGGCCCCCGCCGGTGGAATCGGCGTGGCCACCTGGAACACCCAAGCGCAGTTCAAGGACATCAAGGTCACCGCCGGCGACCAAGTCCTCTATCAATCCGATTTTGCCAAGGGCACCGACGGCTGGCGCGCCCGCGGCGGCCAGTGGGACGCGGTGGACGGGGCGCTCACTCAGACTTCCAACGCCACCGATTGCCGTATGACCGCGGGCGATCCCGCCTGGACTGATTACACCTACAGCCTCAAGGCCCAAAAGACCAGCGGCAACGAAGGCTTCATCGTCATGTTCCATGCCCGCGGCCGCAACGATTTCATCTGGTGGAACGTCGGCGGATGGGGCAACACCCGCTCGGCACTGCAAAAGATGGCCGATGGTCAGAAGTCCGATCTCGGCCCGTCCGCTCCGGTGACCATCGACGACAACCGCTGGTACGACGTCCGCATTGAGCTGAAAGGAACGGACGTCAAGTGCTATCTCGACGACAAACTGATCACGGAGGCAACCGACACTCCCCCGGCCCCGGTGCCGGCGGTTTACGCCTCGGCCAGCCGGGCCAGCGCGACCGGACAGGTGATCTTGAAGGTCGTCAACGTCTCCTCGACTCCACAGGACCTTCAGGTCAACCTGCAAGGGGCAACCGATGTTAAGGCGGACGCGCAGGCCATCGTGCTGACCGGCCAGCGGGGGGATGTGAACACGCTCGACGAGCCCCGGAAGATATACCCGCAGGAAGCCGATTTTCACGATGCCGCCGCATCGTTCACCCACGAATTCCCCGCGTATTCCATCAGCGTCCTGAAGATCGACGCCAAGCCATGAATCGCCGGAGGGAAACCGGGCAATAGGCTGATGAAAACGTCGCTCTTGTTTTCATCCGATTTTTGTTACGCCGGCGAGCCTGAAACGGACCTACCGCGAA
>JBEKXM010000513.1:0-3728 GCA_049512115.1 Tepidisphaeraceae bacterium
CGCCGCCACTGCCGGCGCGATGCCGACACAGGAAGAAGTCTTCCAGAGCACCAAGCAGAACATGGATTCCACCGTCGACATCAGCAAGGCGGTGCCATACCTGCTGGCGGGGATCAGCCTGGCGATCATGTGGGGGCTGTACAACCATCACCGCAAACGGCGCACAACGCCCGGGAAATTGAATAGTCCCGGCCGCCTGTCGCGTGAAGTCTGCCGCAGAATCAGCCTCCGGCCCGTGGAAATGAAGCAACTGAAACTGCTCGCCGACGAGCAGGAGATCGAGTATCCGCTGACGCTGATTCTCTGCCCGTCGCTGCTGGGCAAGGCCATCCGATCGCCCGGCCCCCAGGTGGACCGCGCCGTCGTGAAGGAGATCGTGCAGCGATTGAAGCAAAGCCTGGAAGCGCGGCCGGGAACGCAAGAGTAGGTTGAAATCCGAATGACGGAGTTGCGAGTTGCGCGTAGCGAGTTGATGGCTTTCTTGTTTTCACTCGCAACTCGCAACTCGCAACTCGTTTCGTCCTTCCCCCGTGCCTCCCTTGCCCGTTATCTCTATAATCCCATCCATGTCCGCAAAAGTGATCGACGGCGCGGCGTTGGCCGAGCGGGTGAAGCTCGACGTCAAACATCGCGCCCAGCAATTGGCGGCGTCGGGCCGGCGGCCGGCGCTGGCGGCGGTGCTCATCGGTTCCACGCCCGCCGGCGAACTCTACGCCAGCCGCCAGGCCCAGGCCTGCCAAAACGTCGGCATCGCCTATCGCCTTCACAAACTGGACGCGGATACCACCCAGGCGGCGGCCGAGCGGAAACTGAAAGTTCTCAGCTCCGATTCGGCCGTCACGGGCATCATGCTGCACCTTCCGACGCCGCCCCATCTGGACGCGACCGAATTGCAGTACAAGATCGACCCGGTCAAGGACGTGGAGGGGGTCAATCCGGCCAACATCGGGTACGTGGTCTATGGCCATACGCTGATCGCCCCGTGCACGGCGATGGCCGTGATCGAATTGATCGAAACCACCGGCGTGAACCTGTGCGGCGCCGAGGCGGTCGTGGTGGGCGCCAGCGAGATCGCCGGCAAGCCGATCGCCCTGCTGCTGACTCAGCGATTGGCGACGGTGACGCTTTGCCACATCGCCACCCGCGACCTGAAATCGCACACGAAACGGGCCGACGTGCTGGTGGTGGCCGCCGGAAAGCCGGGGCTGATCGGAGCCGACCACGTCAAGCCCGGCGCCATCGTCATCGACGTCGGAATCAACCGCGTGACCCTGCCCGATGGATCGAAGAAAACCGTCGGCGACGTGGATTTCGACGCCGTGAGCCCCAGGGCCGCATACATCACCCCCGTCCCCGGCGGCGTCGGGCCGATGACCGTCGCCATGCTCCTGAAAAACACGCTGAGAAGCGCGGAATTGGTGGCAGAAATCCGAATGACGAATCAAGCCCGAATGACCAATGACCAATAACCAATGACAAATGACCAATGATCGGCAACACACTGGGCTGGAAAATCTCAGCCGTCATCTTCCTTCTGGCCGTGGTGGTCGGCACGTGGCTCCATAACCAGATGCAGATCACCGCTCCCACGAGCCTGTCGCTCGATGAGAAGAACCTCGCGCCTCTTTCGCCGCCGGCGCCGGCCCAGCCGATCGTGGACCAGAACCAGCCGCAAGACGCCGGCGAGAAATATTCCGCGGCCATCGCCGCCTATGACGAGAACGAAGATGCCTGCGATGAATTCGCCAAAAAACCCGTTGGCCCGCCCCCGCCGCCCATTCAGTTGGTGATGGATGCGACGAATCTGTCGCAGATGAACCTGTTCGCCAAGAATCCGCAGACGATCGTGGATTATCAGTCGAATCATCCGGCTTTGGATAAACTTTCAAAGCTCGGCCAGGACCTTCAGTCTGCGGCCCTGCTATGCCGCAAGGACCATCCCGACCAAGCCATGAACCTGTTGCGAGCGGCCTACGCGCTGGGCGCGAACCTTTACCGCGAGCGGGTCGATTACGATGAATTCTCCCAGGGAATGGGACTCATGAACGGAGCGATCACGGCCATGGCCGAGATGGAGCCGGCCGATTCATCGCGGCAAAAGCTGTTGCAGACCCAACAGCAGCAAGTCCTGGATTTCTACGAGACCCATGTAAAACCCATCTATGACGACGTCATCTCCAAGGCCGATCAGCAGAGCATCGCCGAACACGCCGGCGACATCTTCCGCTTCGCCGCCAAATCGAAGGAAAAAATGTTCCGCGTGGAGGCGATATTGAAGCTGGGCCGATACCGTTTCGACGCCGCCCGGGCGGCCGACCAGCTCGCCGCCCCGCGGTTTTTGCGCCGATTCCAGCGCGATCCCGACCCGGCCATCCAGGCCGCCGCCCAGGCCGCCGCCAACCTGACCATCGAGCAATATCGTATGATCCATTGACGAACCCGCCGGACAAGGCGAATCTTTATATGAGTCCTTGAATACGGATTACCGCCAAGGCGCCAAGGACGCGAAGAAACGCGAAGGACAGATATGAGGATGAGGTCGTCTAGCAGCAATATCGTTCAACGACCGGAGCGGCTTTTTTCCATTAGCCCCCGGCTTTGCCGGGGTTTTCCGCGATGAGCGCTATGCAACCCATGTTTGGCAAAGAGGCCGACCCATTCTCGCGCAAACCCCCGGCAGAGCCGGGGGCCAACGGAAAGTGGCGACTACCGCCATTGAACGGTATTGAGTCTAACAGGAACCTTCCGTGAACAACCGCAAAGCATTCACGCTCGTGGAGTTACTGGTGGTGATCGGCATCATCGCCGTCCTGGCCGGCCTGCTCCTGCCGGCCGTCAACCACATGCGCCGCAGCGCCCAGATCACCGGCCAAAAAGCCGATTTCCAAACCATCGCCGCGGCATTGGAATCCTATAAGGCGGATTTTGGGGATTATCCGAGAAATGCGCAACTGCCGACGTTTAACACGCAGGGTGGCCTGTTTCATGCCCCCGTAATTCTGTCGTTGGCCACTGCCCTGTTGGGAGCGGGACCGGGTGTGACGCAACAGCCCGGCATAACCAGCATCAGCCAATACGAGATCGGAGATGGCGCCGATGGACTGGGCTTCCGAGCGCAGACCGTCCTTATCAACGCTACAGGAAACATCTCCAGCCTTTCGCTCACGTCCGCGCCGTACCAGGTAACCCTTACCAGCCTACCGGTTCAACTTAATAATTTTGTGGCAGGGCAGATGCTGGCATCCATCACAATGTCCGTCGGAACGCAGTACGAGGAAACCGTCGGATTCACCATCAACCTCGCAACTACTCCCACGCAGTTGAATTTGACGGCGCAACCGGTTTTTCCAAGTAATCATGCAACTACCGATAAATATCTGATCAAAATTGCGACCGGCAAGATCACGCCGAATTACCTTTCGGCGGATACGTTTAAGGTGGCGTTTGTGCCAGTAGGGGGCAAAGATAATAACTATGGGCCGGGAGGGCCAGGAACCGGTTTGCCCTATTCGGCTGGCCAGCCGGTTTTGCTCGATCGTTGGGGACAGGTGATCCAATATTTTCCTCGCTACGAACCGGTGAGCAATCGGACCAACGATTCGCTGACCGCGATGTACCCTCGCAGTACATCCGTTCTAGCAGGTCCGCTTTTTGGCTATTCGCAGCCAAACTCTGTTGACCCCGGAGCCGGCCAGAACTGCATCTGGGATTCTCGAGACGGCGCGCCG
>JBEKXM010000514.1:0-3724 GCA_049512115.1 Tepidisphaeraceae bacterium
GTTGGCCACGATCCGAACCTCGGCTGGTGGTGGCCCGCCGACGAACGCCAGCCGATTCAGGCGTAGCGCAGTCGAGCCGTCGAAGACAATGCTCAACGCTCAACACTCAACACTCAACACTCAACGCTCAACGTTGAAGTAAGAAAACCGCAAAGTCCCGGGCTTTTTGGCGTTTCCTTGAAAGTGGAGCGTTGAGTGTTGAGTGTTGGGTGTTGAGCGTTGCATTAATTCCAATTGCCCGCGCCAGAGCTGCAAGCGGTTGCCGTGTATCCGTTCATTGACCGCCCCATGTTTTCCGATATAATCCCCGCAAATGTTATTTTCCTCCACCATTGCCGGCCGTATCATTATTACCCCGCGACAATCCGGGTAGGGCCGATGGTTCAACGTAAATAAGCCACAAGCCCCGCCCGATGGCAGGGCTTTTTTGTTTGATCCCGAGAGTTTTTTTATAGACCACGACCATGCAAACCCGACGCATCGAAATCTACGACACGACGCTCCGCGATGGAACCCAGGGCGAAGGCTTCAATCTCTCGCTCCAGGACAAGCTCCAGATCGCGCAGAAGCTCGACTTCCTAGGCGTCGATTACATCGAGGGCGGTTTTCCGCTTTCCAATCCCAAGGATGCCGCGTTCTTCCGCGACGTAAAGGGCCTTAAGCTCCAAAGCGCCAGAATCTCGGCCTTCGGCATGACCCGCCGCCGCGGCATGAAAGCCGAGGAAGACCCCGGCATGCACGCACTCCTGGATGCCCAAACCCCCGTTGTCACCATCGTCGGCAAATCCAGCCAGTTCCAGGTTCAGAACGTCCTGTCCGTCACGTTGGAAGAGAACCTGGCGATGATCGCCGACTCGATCCGTTTTCTGCGCTCCGCGGGTCGGGAAGTGATTTACGATGCGGAGCATTTCTTCGATGCGTTTGTGCAGAATCGGGATTACGCAATGCAGACGCTTCACGCGGCGCAGGAGGCGGGGGCGGCGGTGCTGGTTCTGTGCGATACCAACGGCGGAAGTCTGCCGGAGTCGGTCGCCGCCGCCGTCGCCGAGGCCAGGAGACAAACCTCCGCCCGACTTGGCATCCACACGCACAACGACGCGGCCCTGGCGGTTGCCAACGCCCACGCCGCCATCGCCGCCGGCGCGGATCACGTTCAGGGGACCATCAACGGCGTCGGCGAGCGATGCGGAAACATGGACCTGATCGCACTGATCGCCAATCTACAGGTCAAATATAAATTCGATTGTCTCCGCCCCGGATCGCTGAAGCGCCTCACCGAGGTCAGCCGATTCGTTTACGAGATCGCCAACCTCAACCCCGTCTCCGGCCAGCCCTACGTCGGCGCCAGCGCGTTCGCCCACAAGGGCGGTATGCACGTTCACGCCGTCCAGAAGCACGCCGCCACCTACGAGCACGTTTCTCCCGACGCCGTCGGCAACACCCGCAAAATCCTGGTCAGCGAGCTTTCCGGCGCCAGCAATATTTCCGCCAAGATCGGACACAAGTTCGACATCGAGAAAGACAAGGCGGTCCTTCGCCGGCTCCTGGGAAAAGTCCAGGACCTGGAGAACGCCGGATATCACTTCGAGGCCGCCGAGGCCAGCTTCGAGTTGCTGGTCCGCAAGGAGATCGGCCGATACACCCGATTCTTCGACCTGGATCACTATCGCGTCACGATTTTCAAGCACGACGCCGACGAGCCGGTTTCCGAGGCCACCGTCAAACTCCGCGTGGACGGACACCCGGAACACCACGTCGCCGAAGGCGACGGCCCCGTCAACGCCCTGGACAACGCCTTGCGCACGAGCCTTCGCGGCCACTATCCGCAGATCGAATCAGTGCATCTGATCGATTACAAGGTTCGCGTCATCAACTCCAAGGACGAAACCGCCGCTCAGGTCCGCGTCATTGTCGAATGCCGCCGCCAACGCTCCGACGGCTCCAGTGAAGCCCTCGGCACCATCGGAGTAAGCGGCAACGTCATCGACGCGAGCTGGCAAGCGCTCGTCGATGCCTATGAATGCCATTTGATTCATTGCCAGGAAGAGATCACCGCCGCGGCAACTCCCGCTACGTCTCATCCGATCTGATTCGCGGCCGGGCACTGCTTCAAATCGCCGCATCCAGGGCCGCGCGGAAATCTTTTTCTCCACGCAGGCCGACGAATTTCTGCGCCACCTGGCCGCCCTTGAACACCAGCACCGTCGGGATCGCGCTGATCCCGAATTTGCTTGCCGTCGCGTGATTGGCGTCGGTGTCCAGCTTGCCCACTTTCACCTTGCCCGCATAATCCGTCGCCAGCTTTTCGATGGTCGGCGCCAGCCGTTTGCACGGCTGACACCATTCCGCCCAAAAGTCCACCAAGACCGGAGTTTTCGATTGAACAACTTCCTGCTCAAAATTCGCATCTGTGATCTGAACCACGTTGTCGCCTGCCATATCAATCTCCTCAATCGTTCGTAGGGGGATGATAGAAGTGACGCCGGGGGGAGTCAACGTGGGGGAAGTCCTCGGCGAGGCCCGGAGCGGTTGACGCGCCCACCGCCGGGCAACTAATATGACCGCAGCCCCCGTAGCCGCCCCCGGTTTTCGCCGGCCGAGTTACACGGCTTTTTCACCGACTGGATTCAATACGATGAGCGAAGCTTCAGTGTCGTCAATCAACGAGCGTGCGGCCGAGGAATACTATCGACGTGGTCTGGAGGCGGAGCAACAAGGGTTGCACGAAAAGTCCATCGAGTTTTATGAACGGTCATTGAACGAGAATCCCGACCACGAGCAGGCGGCATTCCATCTGGCGGTGCTGTACGACCGCCGCGCCGAGGACGCCAAGGCCATCGAGCTTTACGAGCGAATCTGCACCAGCCCGCCGGTGCATCTGAACGCGCTGATGAACCTGGCGATTCTTTACGAGGATAACAACCATTACGACGAGGCGCATCGGTGTCTGGACGCGGTGCTGCGGACGGCCCCGAATAACGTTCGCGCGCGGCTGTACATGAAGGACGTGGAATCGGCGCGCAGCATGCACTATGACGACGACCTGGACGGACGCGGCGATCGCCGCACCGCCGTGCTCAACGTGCCGGTCACCGATTTCGAGCTTTCCGTTCGCAGCAGGAATTGCCTGAAGAAGATGAATATCCGCACGCTGGGCGATCTGCTGAAGACGACGGAGCAGGAACTGCTCAGTTACAAGAACTTCGGCGAAACGAGCCTCAGCGAGATCAAGGCTCTGTTGGCGCAGAAGGGCCTTCGACTGGGCCAGGCGGCGGACGAATCAAAGACGGCCGTTCACCGGACCGCTCCCGCCGCCGGCAACGTTCCGCCGGAAATCCTCAGCAAGAACGTCGCGGACATGGAACTTTCCGTCCGCAGCAGAAAAGCGCTCCAGCGTCTGAACATCAACACGCTGGGCGAGTTGGCGGCCCGCACGGAAGACGAGCTGCTCGGCTGCAAGAATTTCGGACAAACCAGCTTGAACGAAATCAAGCAACAGCTTGCCACGTTCAGCATGTCGTTGCGCAAGCTGGAAGAATAGCGGCAACGTCCGTCGCGCAATCACGGCAAGGAGGCCCTGATGCGATCCACTTTGTTTTTGTGTGCTGTTTTGGCCCTGCTGCTTCCGCCGGGATGCAGCCAGGATGCCTCCACCACGCCGATCGCCGGCACTTCGCCGTGGATACGCGTGCTGCTGCTTCAGGGCGTCGATCGCGTCGACCTG
>JBEKXM010000515.1:0-4179 GCA_049512115.1 Tepidisphaeraceae bacterium
CAACATGAAGTCTGTTCGACCGTCAGCATCGGAGTCGTCACCAGCCGGAGCGGCGAAGACAGCGCCGAAGACGTTCTGCGCGACGCGGACACCGCCATGTACGAGGCCAAGCTGGCCGGCAAGGGCCGGTACGTCGTGTTCGACGCATCGATGCACCATCGCGTTCAGAACCGCCTCAATCTGGAGAACGATCTGCGTTCCGCCATCGGCACCGACCAGTTGTTCCTGATGTACCAACCGCTGGTCTCTCTGAGCACCGGTCAGGTCGACGGCTTCGAGGCGCTCGTCCGCTGGAAACACCCGGAACGGGGAATCCTTTTGCCCGGCGTATTTATTCCGATCGCGGAGGACACCGGCTTGATCCTCTCCCTCGGAGAGTGGGTCTTGCGCGAAGCCTGCGCGCAGTTCTCCCGCTGGCGAAAATCCATGGGCGCTGCCGCTCCGGGCAACATCCGCGTGAATCTCTCGCGGCACCAACTGGTGCTGGCAGACCTCCCCGAGACGTTGAAGCAAATCCTGTCGGCGACCGGAATGGCGCCCCAGTGCCTGCACCTGGAAGTGATCGAAGGCGCCATGATGAAGGATGTCACCGCCGCCGTCCGCATGCTTCAGGCGATCCGCCAAATCGGCGTCAAACTGGACGTGGACGACTTCGGAACCGGGTATTCGTCGCTCGCTTGTCTTCGCCAGTTTCCCATTGACGGGCTGAAGATCGATCGCTCCTTCGTCGCCGCCCTGGACCGCGGGCGGGATCTCGTCGCGCTGGTTCAAGCCGTGACCCAACTGGCCCGCAACTTGAAACTCTCCGTCGTGGCCGAGGGCATCGAGACCATCGAACAGGCGTTAGCCCTTCAATCGCTGGAATGCGATCTCGGACAGGGATTCTTTTTCAGCGAGCCGCTGATGGCCGATCAGGTTGTCGACTTCAAACTTCAACCCAATAAGTTGCCCGGCCAAATCCCCCGCGAAACCCCCGCCGCCGGTGCCGCGTGAACTGCTGGCGCGCCACCGGTTTCCGTACGGAAGGAATCCCGGCGTCGTCTGCAACGGTTCCCCCACACAGACCGCCGCGATCCGCCGCCCAGCCACGCCAGCGCCCTAGCCCCCACCACCACGCGCCAAACCTTTCTGATCGCCAAATCCGACTATAGTTTCCGATCCACCGAACGCGCGTTTTCCCATAATGCGGCATCGTCGTCTGCCATTGCGACGTTCTTTATGTTCATGATTTGACGATGGCTCACTACCTGGTTATTCTACATATCATCATCTTTGAATTGAAGGGGGGATCGGAGGACGGCCTTGGCGTATTCAGCAAATCTTAGGAATGCAAATCAGCAATCCGCATTCGTAATTTTGAGCCTATCTCTCATCTTCACGTTTCTCGCCTTCGCTTCTGCTTCATTCGCAGGTTCGGTCACAACGCTCGTTCAGTTTCTCACTTCCAATGGCGCTGGGCCCACCGGTGAACCCGTCATGGATTCCGCCGGCAACCTCTACGGGGTGACCGAATTCGGCGGCGGAAACAACGGCTACGGAACCATCTACGAAATCTCCGCCAACACTCGCGCCTTTAACACGCTCTACACTTTCGACGACACCACCGGCGCCCAACCACGCGGTACGCTCTCCATCGATTCCGCGGGTAACCTTTACGGCACCGCTTACACTGGTGGTGCCAATAACGACGGAACCATATTCGAATTCAACCCCCACTTCCAACAACTTACAACTCTCGCAACGTTTAATGGTACCAACGGCTCAGAACCAAACCAAAGGTTAACCTTCGACTCCGCCGGGGATATCTTCGGCACTACCAACAGAGGCGGCCAGAATAGTTCAGGCACCATCTTCGAGATCCCCGCCGCGACCCACTCCCTCACTACCCTCTACAGCTTCAGCTTCTTCACAGGTGAATTCCCCAACGGCGGACTCGTCTTGGACAACGTGGGCAATCTCTACGGAACCGCCAGCTTTGACTCCACGCTCTTCAAATTCAACATCTCGACGAAATCCTACACCGCGCTCTTGCCGCCCGCTGAGTATCTCGACGGCGCCTCCGCCGAAGGAATGATCATGGACTCCGCCGGCAACCTTTATGGAACGACGTTTCTGGGTGGAAATCCCAGCCCTGGAGTCTCCGGCGGTGGAACTGTTTTTGAATACGCACCAAAAACCAATACCTTTACGACCCTTGCTGCCTTTCCGTACGCATTCGATCCCGATGGCCTCTTATTGTTCGACAAATCCGGTAACCTCTGGGGAACCACCTCGATGGGCGGCCCAGGAGCCTATGGTGGACCCGACGGAAACTACGGCAGCATCTTCGAACTCAACCCCAAAACTGAGGCCCTCGACGAACTCGTTTATCTAAACGAAAACAACAACGGCCCCGAAGGCGGCCTCACCTGCGACTCCGCGGGAAACCTCTACGCCACTGCCTACGACAATGGCTTCGGTGGCAGCGTCTTCGAGCTCTCCAACTTCGGATATGTCCCCGTCCCCCTCCCCGTCCCCGAGCCCGCGTCTCTCGCCTTCATCGCCTTGCTGTCCGCCGCACTGCTCGTCCGCCCGGGCACACGCCGCACATCTATCATGCAAATATGGATACATGGGATGTAAGGTCCTGCGCGAATTCATTTGCGTTTTGCACCACCCCAACCTTGTGGTGAGGTGGGGCCTCGGCGTAAGTATGGAACAAAGCTCTACCGCACGGTGGAGCCGGTCTTTATTCTTGGGATCCTTATCGCATCAGCGCAGCCGCTTTAGCGGTATCTCTGCACGCGAGGGACGCCTGGGAAGCGCGCATTGCGAACCAAATCGACCGCGTACGTCGGCCGCGACTCCGCAGACGAATTGGATCAGGTGATCAGGCGAGCGCGCGGAAGTACTCTTGTGTGCTGAAATATTGGCTGCAACACGAGAAATTGAAATCATTCTCGAACAGCTAAACCGATCGGCGACTGCGACGGCCGAGAAGCGGGATGGCACCGATGGCCAGCAATGCGATGGAAGCCGGTTCGGGGATCGACCCGGCGCCGGATGCCGGCGCTAGATCGTCCAACCCGCTCACAAAATTATCCTGCGTCAGGGTATGGCTGATGAGGTTGAGCTGATAAACGTGCGAATCGCCAATCGAATAACTCGACGCAATAAAAATGTCCCCAACCCCATCCGTGGTGATCCCGTCCGGCCCGGGAACAATACCCAGAGTGCCGGTTGCATTCTGAACATTGTTCAGGTTGTTCGGATCAATCGAATAGATGATGTTCCCGAACACAGACGAAGCGTAGAGCAAGCCTGAATACGGGTCGTACGTCAGTCCGTCGAGGCTGTTCAGGCCCGGGCTGACGGCCAGAATGTTGCCAGTAGTCGGATCGATTTCAGCCACCTGTTTTCCGGTCGGACCCCCGCCTCGGTAACCAATATTGGCGAACAGCCTTGTACCATCGTAAGCAAGGCCTTCCGGGTTGCCCAAGCCTGTGGATAGGGTCGTAACGGTATTGGGGAAAGTAATGCGATCAATGTTCCCGCCGCTAAATTCGCTCACAAGCATGGAGTTTCCACCCGGTTCCAGCACCATGTCGGCCGGCGTGCTCAAGCTGGTGGCGAGTGTCGTGCTGGTGGTCGTGTTCGGATCGTATCGCACGACATCGCCGGTGTAGAGTTCCGTGTAAATCACGTTCCCCGCCGAATCGAAGATGATGCTGTCGGCGGCGGATTGCAACCGTATCGACTTGGTCAATCTGGCTGCCCGAGATCGAGGTGGCGTAAAGTGTTTCCGCCTGAGCACGACCACCGATGACCAAACCGACGCCAAGGACCGCAACTGCTAAGGCGGTCTGTTTCCGCGCATTAATGGACGAATATAGATTGATCATTTTCTCTCCTTGTTTCCATGTCTCTGTCGCAAAACACGACAATGTTGTCGCAAACATAGACATTTTATTAAGGAAACATAACAAAACGGACAGGCGGCCTCAACAAAAAAATCCGCGCCGCCTCATTCCCAGGATTTTGCGCTCACGAACTGAGAACCAACTTGCACAATCAGACGGATTGGTGAGACAACGCGAGCCAATCGAAATTCCAGCAACCGAATTGTGAGGATAGCGCAAACCTGTGGTGAGGACGGGGCCTCGGAGTGAGGAGGGAAGAAAGGCAAATCGCCCGGCCGAG
>JBEKXM010000516.1:0-3715 GCA_049512115.1 Tepidisphaeraceae bacterium
GGAATTCGTCGATTACAAGCTTGGGCTTGGCCTTCAATACCAACGGGCCGGCCAGGACGTTGGTCCATTGCCAGTCGGCGCGGCTGAAATGCGGTCCGAGGAACGGCCCCAGGTAATTACCGAACGAATCGTGAATGACGTACATCGTGGGCCCGTGAGGGTCGCTCCTGGTGATGACCGGCGTGAACGGGTTATCGAGGGAGAAGGTCTGGGGAAAGGGATGGCGGGGGAGAAAGTGCGGCCAGTCCTCGTTGTATTCGTAGTACAGGTTCACAAAACCCGCCAGATCGCCGGAGCGGATGGACGAGGTGGAAATGAAATCGCTCGGCGGCTGGGGAACCATTTTCGTGCCCAGCAGTTTGTTGATCTCATCGAGGATGAGGGGATAACAGGCGTAGGCGCCGTAATCGTTCCAATGGGTATCGGTTTTGAAATAGACGCGACGATATTTCTTCGCTTCGAGCAAAGTCGGGCGGAGATCGAGCAAATCGACGGGGGAATGGGTCGCGCGGAGCCGTTCGACGATCTGATCGAGCCGGCTTTGCGGGCCAAGGGCTGAAAGCTCGTCGGGCATGTATTCCCGATAAACGCTTTGCTTGTCCGGGGGGATGAGAACGATCAGGCGGATTCCGTGATTGGCGCAGAACCAGTAGCGGTGTTCGAGCACTCGCTGCCAGGCGTCGAGTTGCTCGCTGGTGAACGGGTCGAGATTGCGGTCGGCGAGCAGGTTGCGGACCACGGGGGGAAAGAAGAGCCAGCCGTCCTTGCCGATGATGATGCCGGTGCTCTGATCCACCGCCAGGCCGCCGTGAAATTTGAGGAGGGTAAGCCCGCGGATCAGGGCGTTTCGGAAGCCGAAATGGTCCCGGTAGGCGCCGAGCATGAGTTCGGAATACCGGGTGACCTGCTGAAAGCTTCTGGGAAGTCCGGGGGGCTTGGCCAGGGCGCGGTTTTCGTGGGATGCAACCGGATCCCAGTGCATGGCGGCGCCAAGCAGGGGAATGAACATCGCGATAACGAACAAGATGGCCGCGGCCACGCGGGCGCGATGTCGCCAATGGGCGTGCGGAATTGCATCGGCATGTCCAAGCGGCGGCAAAGGCATCTCCAACGTGGTTGGCTGCGACGTCATTGGCATCTAAAAGTGGAAGTAGATGAACGGATTATAGGTTCCGGCGGCGGAAAGCGCCGTCGAGGCCACGAAGATGGCGCTCAGTGCGGCGAACTCGCCCATTCCGGCGGTCAAATCCACAAGCCAGGACCTGGCGCCGCCCGTGGCGGCGACGGCGCGATCGAATGCGCTGCCAAGCAGCGGCACAAGCGGAAAGCTGCCAATCACGCCCACAGCCACGGCCAGAATCATCGACCGGTTGACGCATTGCGACATGGTGAAGAATGCCGAGCTGCTTGAACCCAGGAATGCCATCCTGGTCAGGTATTGCCCCGCTCCGGCAAAGGTGTCGGAGCGGAAGAAGACCCAGCCGACCATAACGGCCAGCAGGGTATAGACATGGCGCACGGCGCGGTGGCGTTCCAGCCAGTTTTTCAGGCCGGCGCGTTCGATGATGAGAAAGAAGCCGTGGAACAATCCCCAGACGACGAAGGTCCAGGTGGCTCCGTGCCAGAGTCCGCAAAGGAAAAAGACGGTCAGAAGGTTCGCATACACCCGCCATTTGGGCACGCGGTTTCCGCCCAGGGGGATATAGAGATAGTCGCGGAACCAACTTGAGAGGGTGATGTGCCAGCGATGCCAGAAATCGGTGATGCTGGTCGCAATGTAGGGGTAATTGAAGTTCTCGGGGAAGGTGAAGCCGAACATTTTGCCGATGCCGATGGCCATGTCGCTGTAGCCGGAGAAGTCGAAATAGATTTGCAAGGTGTAGCAGAGCACGCCGAGCCACGCGACGGCCGGGGTGATCAGATACGGCCGAATGGTGAAAATGGTGTCGGCGGTTCGAGCGACGGTGTTGGCGATCAGCATTTTCTTGCCAAATCCGATGATGAAACGTCGCACGCCCTCGGAGAAGGAATCCCAGGAATGTTGCCGGCCGCGGGGGCCGCCGACGGTGAACTGATCGCAGATCGTCTTGTAGCGGATGATCGGCCCGGCAATAAGCTGCGGGAAGAGCATGATGTACAGCCCGAAGATGCCGGACCGCTTCAATGGCTTCACTTCCTTGCGGAATACGTCAATGATGTACGACAGGGCGTGGAAGGTGAAAAACGAAATGCCCAGGGGAAGATGGATTTTGGGAAGGGGAAGCTGGTGCAGTCCCATCGCGACCAGCGGGACATTGATGTTGCGAACAACGAATGCGGCGTATTTGAAGACGCAGAGAATCGTCAGATTGACAGCCACGCCGAGGACCATCGCGCCCCTGGCGGCCTTCTGATCGGGGGCGGCTGCAATCAAAGTTCCGATATAGAAATTGATGGCGATGGAGGCCAGCACCACGAAGGTGGACCACCCCTCGCCCAAAGCGTAGAAAACCAGGCTGGCGGCAAGCAGGACGTAATTTTTGCCCGCCCGCGGCGTGCAATAGTAGACGGTCAGCACGACCGGCAAAAGCAGGAAAAGGAAGCACGGATCGGTAAACAACATGGGGCGATAACTATACGTTCATCCAATGCACGACTCAACCGCGTCATTTTTGCGTCTCTATTGCGGCGTGCGTCATTGCAGCGTGGCAACAACGTCGTACATCTTGCCGCCCTGATAAATTTGCAGGCTGCGGACCGGATTGTTCCCGTGATCCGTCTCGAAATGATGCCCGTTGGAGTCGTAGAACAATTCGAAGTTCAGGGTCTTGCCCGTGTTACGGTCGAATTGGGGCACGCACACCACGTACCTCTGGTTGACCCAGACCTCAATATTCTGCCAATCGGAATTGGAGAGATTGGCCACTTCAAATTGCCGCTCCATGACGTTGTACTGAGCGCGTGCAATCGAGTCGTGGCTCTTGGGGGCGTCGATCTCGTAGGACCGCTTGGCGGCGTCGGCGGCAAACTCGGTCGAGGACTTCCTCAGGGTGGAATCGGAATTAGGAATGATCGTCGGCCGGCCGTCGCCCGTGCAGCCGGACATTGCCAGGATGGCCGTCACGGTCACGAATCCGCCGCAGATAGTCGCCATGTATGCTTTCATAAGGCACCTTTCGGTTAGACGTTTTTCGAGTTATCGGACGAGAAGGGCGGCGGGCATGAATAAATTTGAGCGGTTGATGTCGAGGCAAGAGGATTGTTCAAAATGGCGGAATAAAGGTTCAAATCTTGTCACTCCGATTGACATGACAAGGGTTTATGAAATGGCGCAAAGGAAGTAATCCGCCCGGACCTTGAAGTGCTCTGCGAGTTTGCGGATATTGGCCTTGGAAGACCTTGCATTTCGGTTAAAGAGACTGATCCTATCCCGCGATTACACAGCAGCCGGCCAAGGTCCGACGCGCTCAGCCCGGCTTCCTTTACCAGATATTGCAGTCGCTGATGGGGCATTCCACGCTTGCGCGGTTGATCGTGCTCGCGATCATAATGGAGAATTCTCTCCGACAGGATCGTAAGATAGTCGTCCTGATCGCGTGTAAGTTTGTGTCCCGCCATCGCCACCATGACCTCCAGGGTGTTGGCGTAGTCCACCGAGTCGTGGATCGGGCGAGGAGGAAACATCGCCACCAATGCCGCGTAGTCCAGGGGGATATCCGCAAACGCGGTCTTGTGG
>JBEKXM010000517.1:0-3711 GCA_049512115.1 Tepidisphaeraceae bacterium
CGACGACGAAGAGGACTTCGGCGAGGATGCATAATTAAATTCGTGGTCGGATCAAACCAACCCCCCGGCGCCGGCGATCCCGTTGCGGCGCGTGGCGGAATCAAGGCCGGATTATAGAGGAGCAGTTGTTGGAAGGCCAGGCGCAACAGCCGGTCGAGCCCGAAACCGCGATGGCGTCGCGTCTGTATGTTTGCGTCCGGCTGGTGGCGTTGTTGCTGCTGCTGGCGGCGGTAGTTCAATCTTTCCTTGATGCCAGCCATTATTACGGCGCGGATTTGCGCGCGCGGGTTGTGGGTGCGCGGGCAATGCTGCGGGGGCTGGACCCGTACTTCCTTCCGATGCGTGCTGATCAGCCGGAAACACTTCAGGACCCGTTTCGCTACGCGTTGCAGTTCAGCCGGTGTACGTACGCACCCACCTTGCTCTGGCTTTACGCGCCTTTTGCGAACCTGGTTTTTACCACCCAGCGATGGATCTGGTGGTGCCTGGAATGGACGGCGTTGCTGTCGTCCATTTACCTGCTCGGGCAAGTTATGGCATCAAGCGTTGTGCGAAACGCCTACTTCCTGCTGGCCGCGGTATTTTTTGCTTGCGGCCCATCCTGGCGGCTGGACTTGGAACGCGGCCAGTATTACGTGTTTGTGCTGCTTGGCACGTCCGCCACTGTGCGGTTGTGCCTGGGTCGAAAGGGCGCAGAGGTCAATGCCCGCCGCGACCATTGGTGGAACGGTCTTCCGCTGGGACTGGCGATTTCGATTCGGCTCACGCCGGTGGTCATGGTTCCAGCCCTATGGCTGGCGGGCTATCGCAAGACCGCCCACGGCGCCGCCGGTTTCGCCCTGGTTCTCATCGCCTCGACGTTTTCATTCCGAGGCGCGCGGCTATGGCAAAGCTACTTCCGCAACGCATCGCTTCAGAATAGATTTGTGACCGATGCCGCGTTTGCCGCCGCCGCGAAGCAAAATCTGCCGGCGGTTCCTCAAACGATCGAAGGGATTCGCCAGTTCAACCTCCTGCGATGGCCGGCAGGAAACGTCACGTTTGCGTCCGAAGTGATGCCGCGGATTGCCGCCCGAGTTCATTTTCTGTCCGACCCCGCGAACTGGAACCTTTACAGTATGGCAGTCGCAGGACTGATCTGCGCCGCTTTTACCATAGCCATGATCTGGTCGAACGTGCTCCCGGCGCGCGATGCCCTTGGCTGCGCACTTCTCATCGGCGTGCTGATTGATTTTTTCCTGCCGGTTCGCTGGTCATACGCCGACGTAACCCTGCTTGCCCCTTTTGCAGTGCTGTTCCCCGGCATGCTAGGCGGCGGCGTGCTGCGCCTGCTGACGGGTGTAATCGCCGTCGCGGCTCTGGCGCTCGCGCACACTGTCGGGCCGCTAATGGTTGAGCCACGTATTCTTATGGTGTGCCCGATCGGGCTCACCGCCGCGATGGCGATGTACGCGTCCCTTGTTCTGTACCAAGCCGTGGCGAAGCGCTATACGTACCAAGCTGCGAATGAGATGGCGACCCGATGATATCCGTCGTCGTCCAGGCGTTCAACGAACATGAGAAATCGCCGGTTTTCGATTTTTTGTCTCAATCCCAGGCGCGTGCGCTGCGAGCGGCCTTGGCTTGGGATTGGCGGCGTTTGGATTCCAGGCGTCGGCGCCGCGAGGCGGCGGTGGGGCGGGTTTTGCGGCGGCGTTTGGGCTCCTTCTGGGCCAGAAGGATCAGGTTCCGCAGCCGGCTGAAAATCTCGCGCCGGTTTCCCTCTTGCGTGCGATGGACGTCGCTGACGAGGTGCAACTCATCCGCGGCCGTGATTCGCCGCCCGGCCAGCGTCCGAAGCCGGCCGAGCGCCGCGGCCGACAAGCCCGAAATCCGACCGAGTGCGATCCACGCCTCGGCCTTGGTGTTGAGCTTGTTGACGTTCTGTCCGCCCGGCCCGCCGCCGCGAGAGAAACTCATCCGAAGCCCGCCGGGGGCGAGGCTTACGCCGGGGGCGAGGGATTGGACCGTTTCTTGCAACAGGGGGCGAGGGGAAGATGGATCGGCTGAGCCGTTCATCGCGGAACTATTTCGGACGGTTCCGCCGGTCCGAGCGCGCGGCCCACGGAGCCGGACTCCAGACGCGTTTGCCGGGTCGCAGTCGCCAGGAACATCACCAGCAGCAGGATGACGAGATTCAACCGCATCCAGCGGATGGGCTGGCTGGGGGGCACCTTGCCGACCGTCAGGCTGACGGAGATGAGGACGGCGAGAATGCCGCAACTGGCATGGGCGGCCCACCACCATCCCGGACGCGCCAATTGATAGACGGATTCCCGGTTGTATTCCGCCCAGTGGCCGTAGGTGCTGACCACCCCGCTGATGAGGATCGTCGCCGCGCAGACCCAGACGATCCACTTAAAGAACCACCGCGCCCGGGCGAAGATGAACAACTGCTGCTCTTGTTTCAGTTCGTCGATGGCCGGGGGAACGACCATCTCATAAAAGAGCGTTCCGCCGATCAGCACGGTCGCGCAAACGATGTGGAGATACCGGGCGAAGAGGAAAATCAGCATGTAGAGGAAATAATTGGTCATGGCTTGTCCGAAACCGGAACGGTCGGCGGATGTTGTGCGACTGTCGCGGGATGGTCCGCGACGGCGCGTTCGCGAGCCCATTTGAGCGTGGATGCCGCCGCAACCACCAGCAGGAGGATCGCGAAGTTCAAGGCCATCAGTTTGCGATGCGACCGGGGCGGCTGCGGCCCGGCCAGCACGTACAGCGAGATCGCGAACGCGCACGCCGCCAGAAGAACGTGAGTGCCCCACAACGCGTGGAGCACCGCTGTATCCAGTTGGTATTTGTCCCATGCCAGGCAGGTGTTGTAAATGCCCGTGACCAGCAAAAGAAAGATCGCCGCGTGAACGACCCTTTTGAATCTCCGCCGGACCGTCAGCAGGACTTGCGTGTGCCGGGTGTCGTCCAGGAGCTTCAATCCGCCGGGCAGGACGAAGCGAATGAACAACACCCCGCCGATGGCCAGGCAGGCGGAAATCAGGTGCAGCCAACGGGAAAGAATCAGAAAGAAGGCCATGGATTTGTCCTGCAAAATAGCCGGCCGCGATATCAATGAGTTCCTGATTGAACCTTTGCCGGGCAAAGAGATCAAGAGTAGATTGATCGACGATGTGATGGGCGATCGCAATAGGCCTTGGCAGATTTCCTATTGCCTATTGCCTATTGAAAGAATAAGGCGGTTGCGGACTCCCGCATTCCAATAGGCAATAGGCAATTGGCAATCTCATGATCCGGGCGGTGCTGTTCGATCTTGGCGATACGCTGGTGGACTTCCGTCCACTGGATGTCAACTCCATTATCGACAGGGGAGTTCGGGCGAGCTATCAGCGGCTGACAGAGATCGGTTGCCGGCTTCCGTCGCTGGCGCGATACCGCTACGGCAACCTCGCGGCCGTCCGTCTTGGCATCATCCTGTCGCGGCTGCGACGGCGCGAGTTCAACATCGTCGCACTCATGCGCCGCCGATCCCGACGCCTGGGCGCCCCGGATACCGACCCGTTCATGCGCGAGCTTGCCTGGCTCTGGTACAAAGCCATCGTCGAATACGGCAGCATCGAACCGGACCTCATCCCCACCCTCCAGCGCTTCCGCGAAGCCGGCGTCAGGATGGGCATCGTCTCCAATACCTGGTTCACGGGGATGCTGCTGGACCGG
>JBEKXM010000518.1:0-3703 GCA_049512115.1 Tepidisphaeraceae bacterium
GCGCGAAGGAATATCAATTTGATTTGATTTCTTCGCGCAACTTCTCGCCCTTCGCGCCTTCGCGGTAAGGCTTTTTCGGAGAATCGCAATAAGACGGGAATTCCCCTCTACATCCGCGGATCGTCGAGCGATTCATCGCCCTGCTCGTTCTCCTTCAACTGATTGAGCAGGTCGACGTAGTCGGCGTCGTCCAATTCGAACCAATCCGGGATGGCCGCCACCGAGCAGCCGCGGCGTTCCGCCAGCGCTTCGACGATGCGTTTGCGGAGTTCAGGATCGACGATTTCGCGGATGCGGATCATTCTCTGGCCAGAAATGTGGTTACCTTCAAGCAACAGCTTTACGACGCTGTTTTCGGCGACCAAGCGGCGCCCGCTTCTCGCCGAAGAAATCCGTCTCGTGCGAAAGCCGCAGCAGGTCAAAATACATGAGAAGCCTTCTGCGGTCGGTCGTTTGTTCGTAGTCTCCGGAATCGTTGACGAGCCAAATGCACTCCAGACCATCCTGAGGCGAATAATACCCAACGCGAAATTCGCGTCCGATTTGCTTCCGCCAACCGGGCGTGGCCTCGTCGTATCGGCTCAGCCGAACAAGCGCTTTCGGAGGGATGACGAGCGGAATTCTCATCTCGTGAGCATTATACAGCCTACAGCCAAAACGTGCGAATAATTGATTGTTTCGCCTTCGCCGCCTCCGGGAAATTTATGCCGAGCGAAGAATGACCGGCCAACGTGCGCGGATATGGCACAGGAATGGATTGCCCTATTCTCAGGCGGGCTCGCATTCGCTCTCCCTTTATGGA
Source organism: Tepidisphaeraceae bacterium (assembly GCA_049512115.1). Lineage (GTDB taxonomy): Bacteria > Planctomycetota > Phycisphaerae > Tepidisphaerales > Tepidisphaeraceae > PALSA-1353. Next base: position 803 of record JBEKXM010000518.1, read on the forward strand.
TTGCGGATTCGCACATATCCCGGAGAGATGACACAGAACGCGCCAGGCAAATCGTTGGAATGTTTTCGAATCGCCAGTCTCACCGAATCCACCTTGGCGGCAGTCGCAAGTCCCGGCAGGCGAACAAGCATAACTCCACGCGTAACTCGTTGAAGGCGGTAAACCAATAGCCCAAAATCCTTGTCTTCAGTTAGAAGGATGGAATTTGTGGAGTTTGCAAGTTCCAGCACCTGATCGTCGTCCATGCCCGGCTGCATTTCCGCGACGTACAAGACGTTGTGGCCGTCGGCGCGAAGAGCCGTCACGATTGACCCGTCGACATTTTCGTCCACAAGAAAATTCACGCGGGCGATCCGTGGATCGGATATATGACTTCAGAACCGAGCGATTTGGCGGCGAAATCCAGGGCTGCGCGAATCGCCGGCTCGCTCAGCCGCGGATACGCACGAAGAAGCTGCTCGACAGTTTCCCCGGCTGCGAGTTTTTCGAGGATCAGTTCAACTGTGATTCTCGTCCCCGCGATGACGGGCTTGCCCATCATGACTTTGGGATTGCTTTCGATCAACGATTCTGCCATAGCAACCTCTGGAAATACCAACTAATTCTACCTTATCGATGCTGACTTTTGGAATTAATCCACACATTTCGTTGGACGTCGTAAACCCTTATTCCCGCGACCGTGTAGCGTTTCCAACCTTCGAGCCTTGGGTTTTCCCTTGAGACGCGATCAAGTCGCCGGTGTTCGTCCTCAGTTACGACACAGGCGACAGCGTTTTTGAGGATTCGTTTGACCGATGAAGTGGATCGCATGAGGGCTTTAATCAGATCCCTTCGAGGAAAAACGTGTTCGTGTCGAAGCTCTTTCTTGGCCGCTCCCATGGACTCTTCCGAACGGAAACGCAATCGGTACTTTCCATCGGCTTCGGTGATTAACCAAATGCACCTCGACAGCAACGGCTTCTTCACACCAGGGTTTATCTTTAACCGCATGATTGCGCGAATGGCTTTCGTGGCATCAATAACGGCATCCCGTGAACCGATTGATTTCCGCTTTCGTCGCTTTTTGTTTCGTCCTCCTTTAGCCAATTCCGTACTCCTTCCACCGCCGCTCGACCAATTCTTTCGTCTTCTCATCCATCTCCAATTCCTTCGGCCAAGCGCGCACTTTTCCCTCCTCGGCCCATTTGGCGGTCGCGTCGAAGCCGATCTTGCTGCCGGCGCCGTGTTCCGGGCTGGCGTGATCCAGAATGTCCACCGGGCCGTGGACGATCTCGCTGTCACGCTGGGGATCGCAGTTGGAAAACAGGTGGAACAGCACGTCCTGCTCGTCCTGAACGTTCACGTGCTCGTCCACGACGACGATGAATTTCGTGAAGGACATCTGGCCCGCGCCCCAGATCGCGTGCATCACGCGCCGGGCCTGATACGGATATTCCTTGCGAATTTTCACGAAGACGCAATTGTGGAAAACGCCGCTGATCGGCAGGTTGTAATCGAGAATGTCCGGCACGATCGTCCGAAGCAGCGGAAGGAAAATCCGCTCGGTCGCCTTGCCTAGAAAGTAGTCCTCCATCGGCGGCTTGCCGACGATCGTCGCCGGATAGATCGGATTTTTCCGATGCGTGATGGCCGTGACGTAAAACGCGGGATACCAGTCGGCCAGGCTGTAAAATCCCGTGTGGTCGCCGAACGGGCCTTCCATCAGTCTTTCGTTCGGATCGACGTATCCCTCGATGACGATCTCGGCATTGGCGGGGACTTCCAGGGGAATGGTCCGGCACTTCACCAGTTCGATTCCGCGATCGTTGAGGAACCCGGCGAAAAGCAGTTCCTCGATTCCCGGCGGCAGGGGCGCGGTGGCGACGTAGGGCAGCACGCTTTCGCCGCCCAGCACGACCGCCAGGGGCATCTTTTCGCCGCGCTTGCGGTACATGCGAAAATGGCGGGCGCCGTCGTGGTGCATGTGCCAGTGCATCGCGCATTTTCGGGGGCCAAACTGCTGGACGCGGTACATGCCGATGTTGCGGTCGCCGGTTTCGGGGTCTTGCGTGAAGATTCCGCCGAGGGTGACGTATCGTCCCGTGCCCCGCTCGGTGAGCTTGGCGCAGGCCGCCCGGTCAAACACCTGCCCGCTGTCCAGGTCCCCATCCAGCGGCCAGCACTGAATCACCGGCAACCGATTCAAATCCGCCTTGTCCCCTTCCAGGACCACCTGCTGGCAAATCCCGCTGCGGACCGACCTCGGCGGGAAACTACCCAGCTTCAGCAAATCCGGCAGCCTCTTCATCTTCTCCATCAGCGTGGTCGGAATCTCCGGTTTGACCAGCGCCTGCACCCGCTCGGCCAATTCCGCCAGCGTCTTCGATCCCAAAGCCTGGTTCACTCTCCAGTACGATCCGAAGGTATTGATGGCCACCGGAATGTCCGACCCGACGACGTTCTGGAACAGCAGGGCCTTTCCGCCGAGGTCGGCCGCGGGGGACCGGTCGGCTTCCTGATGCCCATGCGGGGCCGGTGTCTTGCTCACGCGATCGCAGATCGCGGAGATTTCAAGCTTTGAATCAACGCTGGCCGAAATTTTCGCCAGTTCGCCCTCGCGATCCAGGAGTGCTAGAAAATCCGAAAAAGTCTCCGTGCCCATGCATATAAGCGTAAGGCGGGGCGGCATGCGCTGCCAGCCCATGTCGTCCAACAAAAAGACGGACACAGAGATCACAGAGCACACAGAGAGCACAGAGAATTAGGGAATTTACAGCTTCATCTCTGTGTCCTCTGTGTCCTCTGTGCTACTGACGTTCCAGTTTTGCGCGCGGCGACAACATTTCTTGTGCAAGTGCAAAACGCCGATTTGGGTTGCGGGCAAGGCGCGCCCTGGTACTCTGTGCCGAAATCCGTGAAGGT
>JBEKXM010000519.1:0-3697 GCA_049512115.1 Tepidisphaeraceae bacterium
TTGGCCCATCCGGAAGGGTATCGAAAGGCGCTTCGCTGCATGAAGCTGGCGGAGAAATTCGGACTTCCGGTGGTGTCGCTGATCGACACGCCGGGGGCATATCCCGGCATCGGCGCCGAGGAGCGCGGTCAAGCCGAGAGCATCGCCCGCAACCTGTTGGAAATGAGCCGGCTCAAGACGCCGATTGTTTCGGTGATTATCGGCGAGGGGGGCAGCGGCGGAGCATTGGGCATCGGGGTGGCGGACCGCGTGGCGATGCTGGAGTTCGCCTGGTATTCGGTAATCAGCCCGGAGGCGTGTTCGGCGATTTTGTTTAAGGGCAACGACGGGGCGGCGCAGTTGGCGGACAGCCTTCGCCTCACCAGCGGCCATCTGAAGCAGCTTGGGGTCATCGACACCATCATTCATGAGCCGCTGGGAGGCTCTCATCGCGATCCGCGCACCGCCGCCCACAGCCTCGAACAATACCTGGCCAAGACCCTTCGCGAGTTGAAGCGGCAAAAGGTCGAGAACCTCCTGGAGCGCCGCTACGAAAAGTTCCGGGAAATGGGAATCGTGCTGGAAAAGGCCCGGCGCCAATCCGCCAAGGCCGCGGGGTAATGGGTGTCCACTTACACGCAAAGCATTCAGACGCTGATGAACGAACTGGCGCGGCTTCCCGGGATCGGGATGCGGTCGGCGGAGCGGATCGCGTTTCATCTGCTCAAGCAAAGCACCGAGGAGGCGATGAAGCTGGCGGATGCCATCCGTGACGTCAAGACGCGCATTCGATATTGCGGCATCTGCTTCAACCTGACGGAGCAGGACCCGTGCGCCATTTGTGCCAGCCCGACGCGGGACCCGTCTCTCCTATGCGTCGTCGAGCAGCCGAAGGATTTGCTGGCGCTGGAATCGACGGGGCTGTACAGCGGGGTTTACCACGTTCTGCTTGGCCGGATCGCCCCGCTGGAGGAATCGCATCCGGACGATCTGACCATCGAGGCGCTGGCCAAGCGCCTGGAGGCGGGGCAAATCCGCGAGGTGATCATGGGCACCAATCCGACGGTCGACGGCGATGGAACGGCCCTGTACATCCAGAATCTGATCGCCTCGCGATTCCCGCAGATTCAGGTTACCCGGCTGGCGCGCGGGCTGCCGGCGGGGAGCAACATCGAATACGCCAACAAAAACATCCTCGCCGACGCCATCTCCGGCCGGCAAAAGATGTGAATCGCGATTGAATGCATTGAAGGAGTTCTCCCGTCGCAATGGGACCGGAACGGGGTTTGGCGATTACAATGCCCGGTCGCATGACCCTTCGGCAGCAACTCGAATCCGGCATTTCGCATCATCAGGCGGGCCGTTTCGCGGAGGCGGAGAGGATGTACCGGCAAGTCCTGGCTCTACAGCCCAATCATGCGGACGCTTTACATCTGTTGGGCGTGCTGGCCACACAGGGGGGCCGGTTGGACGCGGGGATCGAATTGATCCGGCGAGCAATCGCGAATTGTTCGACCAATCCGTTCTATTACTGCAACCTCGGCAAAGCCTTATTTGACAAGGGACAGCTTGACGAAGCTATCGCGACCTATCATCTGGCCATTGGGCTCAAGCCTGATTTCGCCGAAACGCACGCTAATCTCGGCAACGCGCTGAAGGCCAAGAGGCAGGTTGACGAGGCGATTGCTTCCTATCGGCGGGCCATCCGGCTCAAGCCTGATCTTGCCGAAGCGCACAACAATCTCGGCAACGCACTGAAAGACAAAGGGCAATTGGATGACGCCATCGCTTCCTATCGACAGGTGATTCGGATCGAGCCTGATCTTGCCCTGGCGCACAACAATTTGGGCGCCGTCTTACAGGACATGGGGCAACTCGACCGGGCCATCGCCTCCTTTTCCAAGGCAATTGAGCGTAAGCCCGGCTGGGCAATGCCACGTATTAATCTCGGCCATGTGTTCCGCGAGCTGGGCCGGTTCGAGGAGGCGCGTTTCGCCTTTCAGCAAGCCGCTCGATGCGAGCCGGATAACTCTGACGCCCATAATTTCCTGGCCACCGAACTGGCCGAGTTGCAACAGTTTGATGATGCGGCTATCGCTCTGGATCGCGCCGTCGCCCTCGCCCCCGAATCGGCATCGACCCACGAGGCGCGCGGGGTGATCCTTTCGCGCAGCGGCCGCGGCGCCGACGCTGTGGATAGTTTTCGCCGCGCCGTCGAAATCGCCCCCGAATCGGTTTCGGGTTGGATTAACCTCGGCCAGGCCTTGCGGCAAATTGGGCGGTTCGCCGAGGTCGCCGACTGCGTCCGCCAGATCTTGCTCCGGCGACCGGGCGCCGTTCAGGCCTACACCCTTATGACCAGCGCGGGCGCGACTGCCGACGCGGCGGACATGGCCCGGCTCACTGCATTCGCCGATGACCCGCACCTGTCCATTCGCGACCGCGCCAAGCTCGGGTTTGTCCTCGGAAAGATGCTCGACGATGCCGACCGCTTCGATGAGGCATTTGCTCACTACGCCCGGGCCAATTCGCTGGTATTGCAGATGCACCACGCCGCCGGCGAGCGGTACGACAGCGATCTGTTTGCCCGTCGCGTCGATGACTCGATCGCCATGTTTACGCCCGACTTTTTTGAGCGCACGCGGGACTGGGGCGAGCCTTCGGAATTGCCCGTCTTCATCGTGGGAATGCCGCGCTCCGGAACCAGTCTTGTCGAGCAGATCGCCGCCAGTCACCCCGATGTGTACGGCGCCGGCGAGCTGAGGGACATCGGCAATATTGCAATTTCGTTCAGTTCCACCCCAGGCCGGCCGGGTCCGATCAAGGACGCCGCCTGCAAACAATTGGATCGCCTGCGCGCCCTCGGCGGGTCGGCCTCGCGGGTGATCGACAAATTGCCCGCCAATGTCGACCACCTTGGATTGATCGCCACGCTCTTTCCCTCGGCGCGCGTTATTCTCTGCCGACGCGATCCTCGCGACACCTGCCTCTCCTGTTTTTTCCAGCAGTTTAGCGTCGGCAATCTTTTCTCCTACGACCTGACGCAATGCGGCCGCCATCACGTCCACAAGGATCGGCTCATCGCCCACTGGCTGAAGGTGCTTCCGTTGCCGATGCTCCAGGTGCAGTACGAAGATCTGGTCGCGGATTTGCAAGGCCAAAGCCGCCGCATCATCAGCTTCCTGGGTTTGCCGTGGAATCCAGCCTGTCTGGATTTTCAACGGACGGAGCGGACCGTGCAGACAGCCAGTGCCTGGCAGGTTCGCCAGCCGATCTACACCCGCTCCGTGGGCCGCTGGCGAAATTATGAACGCCACCTGGGGCCGCTGTTCGAAGCACTCGGGTTAAACAAGTAATTCATCCCCCGAGTAAGACCATCGGCTATCGTCGAGAAAAGATGGGGTCTACGTGCCGCTCACCTCCTTCGCGGCTTGGAACGTTGTTCAAGTCAATTTGCCGAGAACCACGATCCAGCCGGGAACTTCAGCGCCGGCGTTGCATCGGATCGCGGCCTTCTCGGCGGAGATTTCGCTCAGGCCGCTTGTCCGCGCCATCTCGCGAACATAGCCCATCGAATGGGCGAATCGCTCTTCGGTGTGCAGCGAAAAACCCTGGCCTTCGTAATCTTCGATCGAGCAGGCGAACAGTCCGCCGCGGCGCAGCGCCCGGGCGACGGCCGGCATGAGGTCCGTCAGATCTCCCACGTAAATCAGCACGT
>JBEKXM010000520.1:0-3692 GCA_049512115.1 Tepidisphaeraceae bacterium
CCGGCTCCAGGAAATCACCGTCTCCGGCCAGGTCTTGCGCACGTACGGCTCCAGCGCCAGATAGAACATCCAGACGATCGCCGCCGGCACGAAAATCGTCCCCAGCACCCGGAAGAACGAGCGCATTTCCAGGAACAATTCCGGAACGTGGTTGGCGCACAACAGCCAAACCAGCATTCCCAGCACGAGGATCAGCCCGGCCAGCTTCTGCGCCCCTTCGGAATCCATCTGCCCCGCTCGGACGTTGCGCCACGCCAGCACCAGGCTGCTCACCGTCGCCGCGATGATCAGCGTCGCCTGCAACGCGATGTTTCGGCCGGTTGGAAGATCGGGATTGGCCTCGATTCCCATCCGGTCGGCATCGTCCCGCCACGATTCCCTGATGTCGAAATAGATTGGCATGCCGCCCAACGCCGCCGCCTCCACGTGAATCTTGGCGCTCGGGTTCTCCGGATACGCTCCGTCCCAGGCGAAACGCGCGCTGGCGTACATCGGTGGGATGGCCGTCGGCTCGACGGGCTTCAAATCCTCCTGCCGCAACTCCGCCGCCTGAAACAACGCAGAAAAATCAACCTTCTGTGACGCCGCGGCGGGTTGCCTGAAACTTGACTCCGGCAGCGCCTCCAGCTTCTTAAGCCTCCCCAGACTATCCAGCACAACCGTCCGCATTCCCGGCACGCTACGAGCCGGTTCGTCCAGCGTCACCATGCCGATGTCGTCCTTGGAGACCATGAACTGCGGACTTTGCCGATACCAGAAATAGATCGGCCCCGGCCGCGACGTCGCCAGTTTTTCCCAGCGTCCGCTCGTGCGATCCACGCTGTGAACCCAGGCGATGTATTGCTCGGCCAATCCAAATCCCTGCGCGCGGGCCCGAACCGGCGTGGAGGCGAAGCCTTCCACTCCCTCGCCCAATCCGGCATCGACCAGAATCTGCCGGGCGCGATCCGTCAAAACGGCCGGCGGCATGATCCCATCCCGAATCCGCGGCAAAACCATCGCCCACCTCGAAAGCAACACCACCACCACAATCCCAACCACGGTCATCCCCAGCAGGATCGCGGCTCGAGTGGTGCTCAGCCCCGCCCCCCCGGCCGCCGCCACCATCTGCGGGCTGGGCGTCTCACCCGCCGCCAGCATGGCCGCCAGCGGATCGCCGCCCGGCAACGCCGCCGCCACCGCCAGCGCGCTTCCAGGCCGCTTGCTCGGGTCCTTCTCCAAACATCGCAGGATCACCCGCTCCGCCAGTGGATCCATGTCCTCGATGAACGTCGATGGATGCGTTGGAGAACTCTGCCGGTGCAGCCGGGCATATTCCGGCATCGAGTGGGCGGAGAACGCCTGCCGGCCCGTGAAAACCTCGTACAACACCAACCCCAGCGAATAAATATCGCTCCGAACCGTCGCTTCGCCCTTGGCGAATTGCTCGGGCGCCATGTAGGCCGGCGTTCCCGCCGCAGTATCGTTGCCGCCGTCTACCCGCCCGCTGATTCCAAAATCCGTGATCCGCACCTGGCCCCGACCGTCCAGCATGATGTTGGCCGGCTTCAGATCGCGATGCAGCACGCCCTTGTCGTGCGCCGCCTCCAGACCGGCGCAAAGTTGCCGGGCGATCTGAATCGCCTTGTCGCGCGGCAACCGCCCGATCCGCCGCAGCAGCGACGCCAAATCCTCCCCATCCACAAATTCCATCGATATGAACTGCTCCCCATCTACCTCCCCCAAATCGAACACCCGGCAAACATTTGGATGCGTCACCTGCCGCGACAGCCGAACCTCTTCGTGGAATCGTTCCAGCCACGATGGATTGTTCTCAAACGAAGGCGGCAAAAACTTCAGCGCCACCGGCTGATCGAGCGTCAGATCGTCCGCCCGATACACCTCGCCCATCCCCCCCAACCCCAGCAGGCTGATGATCCGATACCGCTCCGCGATCACCGTCCCCGATTCAAATCGACCCTTGGGCGTTGAAGTTCCCGAATCCCCATGCGATGTCCCGCTGCGCGAAGCGTGCGACCGATATTGCGATGCCGCCGATTTCCTCGGCGGCGTGCTCTTGAGCACCGGCGCCGGCTCCGCCGGCTTGCTCTCCTCACGGGCCGCCGGCGGGTCCGGCTCCGTCGCCATCTCTTGCGGTTCTTCCGTTTCAGCCAGAAACTGCGTCCCCTGCGGCTTGGACGCCTGCCGATGCGAATGCAGCAGTGACGCCACCTCCGCCTTGAGTTCCTCGTCATCCCCGCACAGACGATTCGCCTCCGCGTCCTGCTCCGCCTCCGGACGGTCGCACACCGCCAGAAACACTTCCTTCACGCGCTGATACCGCTCGGTTGTCATGCTTGCCTGAGATGCCCATGGACCATGCTCACGATGCCGCCCTCACCTTTTTGGCAATCTCTTTGACTAGATCGGGATTCCGCGCTTGTTGGCGCGCCGCCTCCAAGGAATTATTGATCGCGGCTACAACCTCCGCATTCCAACTCTCTTCCCGGCGAATGATGTCATTTTCGGCCAACCAGTGGCTGACGGCGCACCACGTCCAAAGGGGGGCGCCTTCGCCGAGATGGCATTCCGGGGGAGGAAAGTTTCCCGGCCCTCGCTGCCCGGAAATGTACTGTGACACCATTTGCCGGCTTCGCCCGATTCGGCGAGCAATCTCAGATTGCGTCACAAGATTGCTTTCGTCAACACAAATCACCGCCGCTCCAATTCCAGCCTTGCGCACGTCTTTGATGGCACTGAGAATTGCATCCTTAAGTGAAGCCGCTACGCGGGAAAATTCCGCGTAAAGATGCCCGTATTGAATGCTGAAAGTGGCGTCATCACAGCCCGCTTCAAAAAGAGCGTTCTCCACCTCCGTGGTAAGTTCGCAAACTCCATCGATCACCAAGGAGAAATCATATTCGTTTCGGCCATTAGTTTGATTCATATATTGCCCCCGTCGCCAAATTCCCCACCGGCGCCATCTTGCGGGATAATCCGATGAGGACACGAATCGATAATCTTGCGTAAATGCCTCGCGTGATTCTCTGGAACGCGTGGAGTTGACCATACACTCACAATGCAGCCCTCCCGTGAGCTCAACGGACAAAGAAGGCGTCCCCAAGCATGGCCCTTTGACATAACCACTTTCCAGCCAAGTTGCTCGGCATACCTGATCGCCGCTTCAATCGGCGGCTTGGGATGCCTTGGCCTATTCGTCGGCATAATCCTATCCCCTTGTTGACACTTGTCAAGCAACTTTGGCTAACCGGCCCCTACCTGCTCAATTCCCGCATCAGCCACGCCAAACCTTGAACTCTTGAACCCTTGAACTCTTGAACCTCCTCCATCCATCTACCTGCTCAATTCCCGCATCAGCCACGCCAAACCTTGAACTCTTGAACCCTTGAACTCTTGAACCTCCTCCATCCATCTACCTGCTCAATTCCCGCATCCGCCACGCCAAACCTTGAACTCTTGAACCCTTGAACTCTTGAACCTCCTCCATCCATCTACCTGCTCAATTCCCTCATCAGCCACGCCCGGGCCATCGTCCAATCCCCCTCGACCGTCCGTTTTGACACGCCCAGCACCTCGGCGACTTCCGCCACGCTCATCCCGGCGAAGAAGCGCATTTCCACCACCTGGTCCTGGCGATGATCCAGCTTGCCGAGTTTTTCCAGCGCTTCGTCCAGGGCCAGGATTTCCTCCTC
>JBEKXM010000521.1:0-3690 GCA_049512115.1 Tepidisphaeraceae bacterium
CCAGGAAACCCAATCCGCGATACGTTCGGGTCTCGGCATTGATCGTCTCGCTGGTGCTGGCACGCTGCTGATAGATCTCCTTCGCTTCCTGGCTGTTCATCCGCTTTCGCCAATCCGCGACGGCACCCGTGTCGTCCTGACGGCGGGCGAAGCGATCCACCACCTTTGAGTTCTGGCTGGGTTCCGGCACCGGCATATAGAGTTCGACCCCCTCGCCGGCGGCGCGGTCGATACCCTCGAGGGCGATATACCCGCCATCGACCAGATGCTGCGACACTTTCTCACCGGTCCGCTGTTGCACTTGTTCCCGCATCGGTTCCGACAGCGGCGAGTCAACCCCGCTGTTGCTGACCATCACCCCCACGATCGCCCGGCTATTGGGGTCGCTGGCAAACTGCACGTTGTACGCCGGATTGAATCCCCCGTTGGGCATTTTCATCACTCGCGCTTGCGGGTCGGTGGTCGAGGCACGCGCCGGACGCTCTCTTTTCTTGTCGTGCGATTTGGCCTTGGCGGCTTCCACCTGGGTCAGTTCCGACAACGCCGCCTTCACACGCTCCAAGCGATTGCTCGCCAACGCCATTTCACGCTTCTTGTCCCGCTCCTGGACCTCTTCATTGTCCGGTGAATCCGCCCGCTCTTTCAGGTCCGCCAGATGCGCCTCGACTTCGGCCAGGCACTTTTCCAGCGTGGGCCTCCTATGGAAACTTCCGCTGCCGGCGCTGGCGCGAACCCTCATTCCATCCTGGCTGATCCGCGTGACGCTCACCAGCCCCGCGTGCATCAACCGGCCCAGCGTCGCCGTGAACAATTTATCCAACGCCGCCCGATGCCCCACGCGAAAATCGTTCAGCGTGTGATAGTTCATGCTCAATCCCCCGCACATCCACTGGTAGGTCACGTCCCTCTGGCACAACCGCTCCAGCAAACGCCCTCCCGCCACGTTGTTCACCGCCGCCCATAGCCACAGCCCCACCATCACCCGTACATCATTCGCCGGCCGGCCTTCGGTGAATTCCCGCGACCCAATCGGCGACTCAAATGCCGACAAATCCATCTGGCAGACCGCATCCCAGATCATCCGCACCGGATGATCCAGCGGCACCAACTCGTCAACGGCACAAATCTGCATCGCCACCTGTGATCGATCCGCCAATCGCATCCGCGCCGCCCCCGATCTGCAAGGTTCCACTGATTTGGAAGGCTCCCCCGAATGATCCGAACCCACCGCCGCGTCCGTGCCGCCGAAGAGTGCTTCCTGCATGACTCAGAGTTTACCATGCGAGTCAAGGATTATTTCCCAAGCTCAAAGCGGGGGGCTAACGGATGGCAAAGCACGTCAATTAATCCCCGTTAGCCCCCCGCTCCGCGGGGGTTATTTTCTAAGAACTCCACGCGCATCGAGCCGTAATCGCGGATGGCCGTGGGGCGGAGCATTGGGAATTCCAGAACGTCGCGGCGGTCGTGGCGGAAAAGGATCTGGCCGGTCGGGGACAGATGGGCCGAGACGATTTTTTCGGCCAGGGTTTGAAGATCGCCGGGCCGGTCGGTCAGGAAGCGGTAGGGGGGATCGAGGAAGATCAGGTCGGCGAGTTGTGAGGGTTTTTCGGCGGCGGCGAACCAATCGAACAGGTTGCCGCGGACGACGCGAGCGCGATCGGCCACGCCGAGCGTGGCGATATTTTTGCGTAAAAGGGCCAGGGCGGATGGGTCGGACTCGAAGAACGTGGCGTGTTTGCAGGCGCGGCTGAGGCTTTCCAGGCCGAGGCTGCCGGTGCCGGCGAAGAGGTCGTAAACGATCGCATCGGGCAGATGGGGTGTCAGGGCATCGAAGACGGATTGCTTGGCGCGATCCGTGATGGGGCGGGTGAGGTCGGTGTCGGGGCCAAGGAGCTTTCGGCCGCGAAATTGGCCGGCGATGATTCGCATGTCGCCAATGTATAGCCAAAGGTGGGCAGGTTCCGCTAGAATTGGGGGATAGTCGCTGACTTTTTATGGCGGATCGGACGATTCATTATGAGGCGGCGTTCGAGGCGTTCCTGCGTGACCGGGGCGTTCCGTACGTGGCGGTGGATGAGGCGAAGAAGGCGTTGTTTGCCAATGCCCGGCTGAAATCTTTCGATTTCGTGGTTTACAGCAAGAAGGGCCCGAATTTGCTGGTGGACGTGAAGGGTCGAAGTTGCCGGAATCGGGTGGACCGGGCGGGGTTTGAAACCTGGACGACCGAACAGGACGTGAACGACCTAATGCAATGGGAGCAGGTGTTCGGGGAGGGATTCAAGGCGATATTCACGTTCGTTTACTGGATCGAGCGGCCGATGAGCGCGGGAGAGGGGATGTACGAACATCGGGACCGGTGGTATCTGATCATGGGGATCGACCTGGCGGAATACCGGGCGCACATGCGGCGGCGGTCGGCCAAGTGGGAAACCGTCTGCCTGCCGGCGCAGGAGTTTCGAGCGCTTGCCCGGCCGCTGGAAAGCTGGTTATGATGGGAAGCATGCGTAAGAAGCTATTGGCGACGATTGTTGTCCTGTTGACGGTGGGGTTGGCTCCGCTGTCGGCGTTGGCGGACGATCAATCGAAAAGCTATGACGGGCGGCTGGACGATTACGGAAAGAACGTGACGCTCGACAGCGGGGCCGCGCTGAGTTATTTCGTTTGGATCGGTCTGGGCCTGGTCGGGCTGCTGGTGATGTTCAAGGATGCCAAGCGATCTCACCTGGATTGAATCATCAAGGATTACATCTTTAACACGAGGAGGCATCGATGAAATCGACTGTCTTTTGGGGCCTTGTGGGCCTCAACGCGGTTTTGTTGTTCATGTTTGCCGGCCAATTCAATCATTTGAATCGTGCGCAGGCGCAGATTCGGCGTCCGGCGGATTATCTGCTGGTGCCCGGGCGGGTGAACGGCGGGTCGACGTCGCTGGTTTACATCATCGACGCGACGAACGGGAAGCTGGGAGCGATGGCGTACGACGATTCGAGCCGGACGCTCCAGACGATGCCGCCGATCGATCTGAATCGGATTTACAGCATCGCCGCCCAGGGACAGAGGCGCTAACTGAGAGTGTCTAGCAAAATGAACCACAGAGAACACAGAGGCCACAGAGAACACAGAGATAAAGCTGAAAATTCAGTATTCCTCTGTATTCTCTGTGTCCTCCGTGATCTGGTGTGTCAGTCTTTTTGTTAGAGGTTTTGAATCAAAATTGAGCCGATGAGGTGGATCATGGATCGAAAACTGATAGGGATTTGCGTGCTGACGGTTTCGGCGGTGGGGTTGATGATCGCGAATTTCGCGGCGCCGCCGGCGCGGGCCGAGGCGACGGCAAACAGCCACGACTACCAGGCGGTGACGGCGGAAATCCAAACGGGCGGGGAGGGCCTGTACATCGTGGATAACCGCACCGGCCTGATCGCGATTATGACCTACGACACGAATACGCGCACGGTGGTTCCGCGTGCGGCGCGCCCGGTGATGGATGCGTTCAGGTGAGGAAAATGTCATTTGTCATATTAGTCATTGGTCATTAGTCATTGGCGATTTGCGTTCGACAAATGACCAATGACAAATGACCAATGACAAATGACTAATGACAAGCATTCGAATTGATGGTCGTCATGCCTGTCAATATTCGTTGCGACTGGACGCTGAAGGAAATCCGCGGGCTGGCGGAGGTGGGGT
>JBEKXM010000522.1:0-3686 GCA_049512115.1 Tepidisphaeraceae bacterium
GAGTCTCTCGCTTCCATACTCCGCCCATCGTCGCTATCTCACCGGAATCGACTGGATCGTCGGCGCCCTGGACTACAGCGCCCGCAAGGCCATCGGCCTGGGCGGTTTTTCCCAGGCCATCATCGAACTCGACGGCGTCGTCGACGAACAGGCCCTTCGCACCGCGCTCGATCAGATTTCCCATCGGATTCCCCTCATTCACGGCCGGGTCGCGCGTGATTGGCTCAACCTGGCCCCGTATTGGAAAGCCCCGCCAATCGCCGATGTCCCCCACGTCCCCCTGCGAGTGGTGGAATTGCCCGAAGAACGCGCCGCCGACGCCGAACGTCTTTTTGACGAGCACGTCAACGTTCCGTTCGATTCCAGATGGCAGCACCTCCGATGCCTGCTGGTGCACATCGGCCGGCAAAGATCGCGTTTGGGATTGCTTTTCGACCACCGCCTGCTCGACGCCTTCGGCGCCGAGGCGATCTTCCGCCTGATCGATCTCGCCTGGCGAGGCCAACTCGACGAGATCGTCCCGCGTATCCGCCAAACCGAGCCGGCCCATCTCGATCACTGGAGAAGACGCCTGACTTCCGGACAGACGCTTAACCGCTATCTGCATCGCCTGAACGAGCGGAGCGTTTGCGGGTTGAAAATGCCCGCCCCGGGCCTGAAGCGCCGAATCCGCTTTCAACACGACTCGATGACGCCCGAGCAATCGGCCGACTTCGCACGCACGGCCGCCGAAGAGATCGGCATGCCGATCATTCTCCCCTCGGCCGCCGCCCGCGCCATCGCGGCGATGAGGCAGGTCGTCCCGGCACCGCCTCTGCCCGGCGATCAATGCCTCGTATTCACTTCCGCGACCAACCGTCTCCCCGGCCAGGAATGGGAAAAACTCCTCTTCAACCATTTCGCGCTGATGGGACTATCGGCAAGACAGGACTTGACCCAATCCACCTCCGAAATCGCCGCCGACCTGCGCGACCAGTTCTTCGAGCACATGAAACTCCAGATCCCCTTCGTCATGCAGGACGCCGGCGCGCTCGGCCGAATCTGCCCCATTTGGATCGCCAGCCGGATGATGAACGCCCTCTTCGGCGGCCGATTCTGCTCCTTCTATTTCGCCTGTCTCCGCGAAACCGGATTCCCCGGCGACTGCTTCCTCGGCCTGCCCGCCGTCGCACTCATCCACAAACCCCTCGCCTTTTCACCCCCGGGAATGAACATCTGCATGACCTGGTTCGCCAACCATTTCAACCTCGTCATCTCCCACGTCGAGGGCGTCATCCCCGACGCCTCCGCCGCAAAGCTGCTGAGCATTTTCAAGTCATCGCTGCTGCGCTAACTGAAAACATCGCCGGATCCTCGTCTTGCTACGCCCCTTCAAAAGGATTACCGCGAAGGAGCGAAGACGCGAAGTTGCGCGAAGGAATACCAATCTGACTTCGCGCAACTTCGCGTCCTTCGCGTCTTCGCGGTAAAACTCTTTAGGTTGCGGGCCCAGCCGGCGCTGTGCGTCTTCGCGGTTTATCTTTTGGACGGGCACAGAATGTGTCACGCACCCACCGTGCGCGACAGCTTGCCGCTGGCCGTCTTGGCAAGCGATTTCACCGCCCGAAACTCCACCGGGACCTTGTAGCTCGAAAGCCGCGCGCAGCAATGCGCCCTCAGCGATTCCATCATCCCCTGCAAGTCTTGCACCTCCCCGGCCAGCACCACCTGCGCTACCGCCGTCTGACCGTACTGCGGATGGTCCCGCCCGAGGACCAGCGATTCCTTGATCCCAGGCATCGAATTGATCGCCTCCTCCACCTCTTCCGGAAAGACTTTCATGCCCGCGCAAACGATCACCGTTTTGCTCCGGCCCAGCAGGCTCAGCCTCCCCTGTTCGTCGATCCGGCCCAGATCGCCGGTGTCGAACCATCCATCCCGCAAACACTCATCCCGCATCCGCCAGGGCGAAAAATAGCCGTCGAACATCCCCCTCCCCTTGATCAGCACTTCCCCAATGCCGTGTTCATCCGGGCGATCGATCCGAAGCTGATAATCCGGCAGAATCCTCCCGACCGTCTGCCGTCCCCCGACGCCCAATTCCGTGTTGATGAACGGCAAACCAATCTCGATGATCCCATACGCTTCCGCCGGCGCGACGCCGAATTTGCGGTAAAACATCTCGAAGATTTCCGCCGGCATCTTCATCGCCGTGCTGATCGCCAGCCGGACCTTCGCCAGCGAACCGGCCGACACCGCATCCGAAACCGCCAGCAGGTAATAATGCACCGGCGATCCATAAATGAAGTTGATCCGGCCCCGCTGGGCCGCTTCCAGCACCGAAAACGGAAAGCCCCGGTTGGCTACCACGATCGTCGCTCCCTTGCGCAGAAACAGCAGAATGGAAACCACGAAATGGTGGCTCATCCCCAGCACCCACAGGATCACGTCGCGATCGGAAATCCCCAGCCCCCGGTTGGCCGCATCCGTGCGCTCCTCGATCGCGCGATGGGAGATGATGACCCCCTTGCTGGCGCCCGTCGTCCCGGACGAAAACCGGATGAACGCCGCCCCCATCTCCCGGCAACGATCGTTCAACTCCGCCCCGCTCGCCCTCGCCTGCCACCGGAAAATACCGTCAATCGCGGTCTCTTCTCCTCTGCCCAAGTCCACGTGCGTCAGCACGCCCGCCACGTCAATCCGTTCGATGGTCTCCGCCACCTCCCCTTCCGTCAGCGAATCGGCCACCGGCACCACGGCCGCCCCGCATTCCAGCAATCCCAGCGCGCCGATCACGTAGTCGATTCCATCGCTGCACCGAAACGCCACTCGCTGCCCCGCGGCGATTCCCAGCTTCGCCAGCCGATCCCGCAACTTGCCGATCCGATCGAGCAAATCCCCGTACGTGATGCTGCGCGAGCCTTCCACGATGGCCGTCCGGCCCGCGAGCAAGCGAGTTTCGTGGCGGATCAACTCAACGACGTTCATTTGCCGCGCTCCTGAAATCGCCGCGCCACCGCATACACCACCAGCGCCGCCGCCGGCGACGCGGTGAACGCAACGATATGCGCCCCCACGAACCGCGTCCATCCCGGGGTGGCGCCGACGTGTACCACGGATCTTCCAACCCAGGCGCAGAATTCCGGAACCGCCTTCGGAACGCACAGCGCCAGAACCGCCAGGGCGACGATCTTGTTCAGATGCAGCTGAATCGCCAGATACGCCACCGCGATCACGCCCCAGGGCCACAGCAGGATCCCCAGCAGCGTGCTCAGCGCCGCCGTCGCCGCCAATCCCAGCGGCGATGAATTCTCCTCGCAAACCCGTTTGAGAAGATTAACCGCGAAGACGCGAAGGTCGCGAAGTTGCGCGAAGCGGAACGAAGCTGCGTGATCTCGGAAAATCTTGTCGTAAAAACAAGAAATTGCAGGATATCAACGAAGTTACGCGAAGAAAAAAATTAGAATTGAATTTCTTCGCGCACCTTCGCGTCCTTCGCACCTTCGCGGTGATCTTTCCAAGTTGCATTGCCTAAGCGGGCATCGGCAGCGTGATCTTAAAATCCGATCCCTTCACCGGCTCGCTGCTGACGGTGAGTCGCCCGCCGTGTTCCTGAACGATCCGCTGCGCCATCGCCAGCCCCAGCCCGGTGCCGCCCCGCTTCGTCGAGTAATAGGCCTGGAAAATCTTGTCCAGGGCCTGCGGCG
>JBEKXM010000523.1:0-3664 GCA_049512115.1 Tepidisphaeraceae bacterium
AGGAGGCATAGTTGTCAAGCGACGCAACGACAGTCCCGCCCGTGTTCCAATTGTCAGGGAACACCGGGTTGGAAGTTCCCCACCAATCGGTCCACCGCTTGTAATTCATGGTTGGGAAGCCGTAGGCGTAGGCGCCGCCAGCGACCTCAATTGGGCTCCCCGCGTTGGCGGGGGTAGGATAGACTTCAACATCCGAATTGACGGTTGCCTGTCCCAGCATGAATTTGTCGATGAACGCTGTTAACGGCGCGGTCTCAATGGGATTCGTCGCGCAGTGTGCGTGGAGTCCATCGATGAAGAAACCGAATCGATCTCCGATTCCGAGCGTGTCATAGATTTGCTTTGTCGCCCGCGCCGAAACGTAGTTTGATCCGTTCGACAGCCAGTACTGCGAAGCGTTTCCGGTTTCGAGCAGGGCCCGTGGCGCCACCATGGCCATCAATTCATGTTGATCGAACGGCATCTTGTAGACGTTGTCGCCTGCGAACTGCAGCATCTGTCCGGCAAACCAGTCATAGTTCGTGTCGTCGACATCTTCCACAGTGCCCTGTGCCTCGATATCGTGCGACACGCGCCATGACGGTGCGCCGCCGCCACCGTTTTCCTGGGAAATGGTCAGAGCAATGCGCTCGTCAAATGCCCCGGCATAGAGCGCCATCTTCCCGGCAAACGAGCATCCGCTCACTGCCAGGTGCTTCATATCGATGGGCAGCGGATTGACGGACTGGTGGGTAGCGATTTCCATGCCATCGATGAGGCGGCTCACTCCCCAGGACCATGCGGCGTATTCGCCTTGATTACTGGTGCCGGTGCATATTCCTTCGCAATACTCCGGGTAAAGCTGGTAGAAGGGGTCCGTGGTGTGGTCACTCGGCGAAAAGAACGCGTATTGGGCTACCTGGGTGCTCACGTAGCCAACCGTTGCAATGGGAAGGCCCGCAAAGACGCTGGGTGGAAGATTGGCATAATCGGGAGGCGTGGGAGGCGGAAAGCTAAAGACACCGAAGCTGCCGAAACTGAAAGAGGCAATCTCCATTGGGATTAATGCCGGAAACGGGCCATTGCCCATTCCCTGCGGAATGTAAATGCCTGAGGTCAAAGTCAGCGTCTTCCCATTCCTGGTGACATTCACCGTCAGGGAACCAATGCTGGATCCTGCCGTCGGCGGCACGTAGTTCGCCGTAATGGTGCAGTCGTGACAATCGGGCTTTGGGCCAAGCTCATACTTTTCGACCGCGGCCTTGATCTCGTTACGCCGGCGCTCCCAGCTTGTGAACCAGGGCCGTCGGTCTCCGTCCATAAACTGGAACGGATCTGGCAAAGGCCGGATGATCGGAAGCTGGGCAAACGACGGGAAGTTCGGGGCCGGGAAGTTCGCGCCGGTATTCTCAACGCTGTAGACCAATGGCGTGAACGGATCGCCAAACGTGTTCTCATGGTCCTGAGCGGATGCCTTTGGCGTCGCGGACCATACAAGTACCAACAACATCAACGCGAGAGACGTTTTGACAGAGAAAGTCCTGAGCCGCAGTAAGGCCGGCCCACTACATATCATGCGAAGGCTGCTCATATTTTTCCCTCACTTTGGGGAGGGCAGGAAGCTGTTTCCACTGCCCCGGTTAGGAGGCGAAGGTTTCGACGGCAGATTAAAGACCGTCAACGGCGAGTGCAACGGAGTTGTCTACGCCGGGAGCCGGTTTGCATCCGGCGTTCACGGTATTTAATTCGCGCCCAAAACAATAGGTCGATATTCCTCTCGTTGTCAAGAGAAAGTCCTGTGAATCGCCAGTTGACAATCGATGAGATGCAAAATCCGCGCGTCCCGGTCCCCTGGTCTCTTGGTCTCTGCCTTCCGCCCTCACTCGGCGCGCAATCGGATTGCCCGAGAAGCCGATTTCGCTCCCTGGGGCAAAGTCTATCCTTGCGGTCGCGGGCCGCGACGGACGACCCTGGCCGCGGCGCGAAGTGGTAAAGGATGCGTTTTTGTGCCTGGAAGATGGGGTTTCCGGTCAAGCTTGCGCGGCGCGCACAATCGCTTCCGCAACCTGCGCCGGAGTCAGCATGTCGACATGGATGGAGACATGCGCCATGCGGTAGAGCGGCAATCGCCGCTCATAACGGCTGGCCAGGTTGGCCTGATCGGCAAAAACGGGCCGTTGAGGCTCCGTGCCTCGGCAGCGCTCAAGCGCCGTCTCGAGCTCGACGTCAAGGTGAACCATCAGCGTCTCGGGCGCGGTCAAAAGAAGCTCGCGTGTCGCTTCATCCTCGACGGCTCCGCCGCCGAGCGCCAGCACAAGTTCCTCGCCGCGTGCCAGGCTCGCAATCGCCGCCCGCTCTCGCCTGCGGAACTCTGTCTCGCCTTCGCGCTTGAAGATCTCGGGAATCGACGTTCCGGCTTCGGCCGCGATTACGTCGTCGACGTCGACGAAACTCCAGCCTAGCCGCCCGGCTACCAGCGGACCGACCGTCGTCTTTCCCGAGCCCATGAATCCGGTGAGGACGATGCGGCGCGGCGCGATGGATCGCGGCTCGACGTTAAGCGCATCTTCAGCTTTGTCCGGCGCTTTCATTCGTTCCAGTATAAGGACAGTTGTCCGTTTTCAGATGTCAACCCTGCCCACGCCCCGTTTCGCCGCAACCCATTGAAAACATTCCCCGAAAACTTTTTTCAACTTTGCCGGTTATTTCCACGAATTCTCCATACTTGTATTCAGTGGTTGGAGTATCGGATAGGGCGGCGTGGTGATGGTAGTGCCGGGTGACGACGGCACCCTCACGCCGCCCCTTTTTTCCTGCTCGTTCTTTCAACCTCTCGATCGCACGCCCTCGCGGCGTCAAAAAAGGAGTTTTAGAAATGGCAGAATCCGAAAAACCCAAAACCGCTGGAGCAGACGAACCCGAGACCGCCAACCCCGGCCGTTCCGGTGAGAACGCTGCTGTCGCACGCTGCATCCGCGCCTGGCACCGCGCCCAGAGGAAGGAAAGCGCTGCGGGCGGCAGTGACTACAAATCCTCTTGTGCGGGCAATATCGCCTACCTTCGCGCCATCCCTTCTCTCGCCGGCTACGAGAACATCCGCGACTTCATCGCCTGCGTCACCTTCGCCGCGATCACTGAAGTGATTCGCCACAAGGACGCCAATCATCTCCTCGCAGCCGCGAAAATCGCTCTCGCAGCCCTCCGCCAGGAGCCAGCACCCGTCGAAACAAGCGGAAAATAATTTAGGAAATTTTTTGGCACTTTTTAACGAAATTTTGCCTTTAACTCATTTGGAATCAACACAAGTTGATCGAAAACCGTTGCGATTTTTGTCGATTTTTGTTGATTTTTATTGCCAAACAGGCCATTTTCCAGCCGTTTCAAGGCGCTTTTTGGGTGTCCCGCGCAATCTCCGGCAGGTCCGAGATTCACCGCCCGCCACGTCCGCGCGTGGCCTCGGCTGAGCCCACCCACCTCTCCGCCAAAGCGGCCGCCGCCTGCCCGCGGCGAAGTCGCTCTTCCTTTACCCGCGACCGCGACGCGCCTATCATGTTGGCAATTCATCATGCCCGACATTGAAGCCCTGATAACCCGCTGGCAATCCGCCGGCGTCCTCGATGCGGAGACCGCTGCCCGCATCCGCGCCCACGAAGCGCAACCCTCCGGCGGCGCTCCGACCGGCCTG
>JBEKXM010000524.1:0-3662 GCA_049512115.1 Tepidisphaeraceae bacterium
CGAATCGCGCGCACGCGCGGCGTACGCGCGGCGGGAAGTCAGCTACCCGGTGGAGCATGCCCTCACGTTCGCGTACGGCGGGCCCGAGGGTTTCACCGACCATCCCTATTCCGCCGAATACATCCAGAAATGGTCCGCGCACAAATACGGCGTGCAGATCCCGCTGGATCAAATCCGCACGGGAACCCTCCAGCAACTGCACGATACGCTGGTTGCGCACCAGGAGCGTTTCCTCACCGGCGGCGAAATGGAACGGACCGTGGACGCCCTTGTCGCCGCGAATCCCGACGCCGAATCGCTCCGCAAGGCGTTCAACCAACGCTTCGACGCGAAGCTGACGAGCCGGGATTTCGAGGTGCAGGTCGAAACCGATGAAAAAGACATGCGCGTCGTCACTCAGCCGGCGTCGGCGGCGCAAGTCCGGCAGTTGCTCATGGAACGCGCCCGGCTGGCGCTTCGGTCGGAACTGACCGATCTGGAACAATTCGTCCTCATCCAGATTTTCGACCAGACGTGGAAGGACCACCTCTACGCGATGGACATTCTGAAAAACGGCATCGGGTTGCTGTCGTTCGCGGAGCAGGACCCGCGCGTGCAGTACAAGAAGGAAGGCTATCGCTACTTCCAGCAGATGATGGCGGCGGTGCGCGACAAGGTGACGGACCTGATCTTCCGCGCCCGCGTGGTGGGCGCGACCCAGGCCCGCAGCGCCTACAAGGAAACCGCGGCCGTGCACGAATCCACGACGGGATACGGCGTGGCGGAAAACCTCGCGGCGTCGGCGCCAGCCGTCAAAGGCCAACCCCCCGGAGAAATGCAGCAGGCCGCCGACCAGACGCAAGGCGAAGGGGCCAAGGTCAGGACGATCGTCCGCGAGGCCCCCAAAATCGGCCGCAACGATCCCTGCCCCTGCGGCAGCGGAAAGAAATACAAAAAGTGCCACGGCGTCGGCGTGGCGTGAAGGGCGGCCGTGCGATGCATATTGCGGAGATTATGAATGCCTTCTTTCCGCGGTTTCTTCATTAATCTCGACCGAAACCAGGCGCGGTCGGCGTCCATGACGCAACACCTGGTGGAAGTCGGCATGGCGGGCAGATACCAGCGAGTCTCGGCGGTCGACGGGCGGACGCTCGGCGCTGAATACGTCACCAAGCTCGATCGCGGAAATCTGGGCCTGTGGCTCACCCACGAACGGCTGCTCTCGGCCAACAAATCGTCGGAAGCGCATTTGCATATACTGGAGGATGATGTCCTTCTTCCCAAAAACGCTGAAGGTTGCTTCGCCAAGTTGCTCGCCGGGGTCGACAAGGGCGCTGGCGACTGGGACGTGATCTTCACCGACGTCCTGCTGAATCCGGATTTCGCGACTTTTCAATTGATCGCAAGTTGGAGGGAATCCTATCTGCAAGAGGGCGAACTGCGCTGTCTTTCCTTGAGAGGCATTTCGTTCGCATGCACGCCATCCATATTCATCAACAGAAATTCGATCGACAAATATTATCGCCTGCTTGCCGGACGATGGACCGAAGGCATGCCCATCGACATCTATCTTCGGACCATGATCGGCCAGGGGTCGCTGAACGCATACGTGACGCTGCCGTTCGCGACTTCGCTGTCGCAGAACACGAATGAATCGGATATCCGGGGAGGGTTGGACCTTTCGCGCAAGGTGATGAACCTGTATCGCGCCTCGCTGTTCAAGGATGCGGACCTGGATTATTTGGCGAAGGAATTGCGGCGTCTGACGGCAACTGCGAAGGTCTCGAACCTGGCCGAGTGTTATCTCGAGGCGGCGAAATTCGCTTTAAGCGATCGATGGGTCCAGTTCTAAGTAAAGGGGACATTCAAGATTTCGCTTGACGCGGCCCGAATTGGCGGGTAAACGACGCCCATGCCGCGAACCGCTCGAATTGCCCCTGGCGGATTGGTCTATCACGTCCTGAACCGAAGCAACGGCCGGAAACGGCTCTTTCACAAGGACGCCGACTACGAGGCGTTCCTCGAACTCCTCGGCGAGGCCGTCGAGCAAATGCCGATGCGCGTGCTGGGATTTTGCCTGATGCCGAACCATTGGCATCTCGTGCTTTGGCCGCGCCAGGACGGGGAATTGTCGCTGTTCATGCGCTGGCTGAGCAACACGCACGTGCGGCGATATCACCAGCACTACCATTCCTACGGAGAGGGCCACGTCTACCAGGGCCGGTTCAAGAGTTTTCCCATCCAGGATGACGGGCATCTGCTGACGGTGTTGCGCTACGTCGAGGCCAATCCGCTGCGCGCCAAACTGGTGTCGCGGGCACAGGAGTGGCCCTGGTCGAGCCTGAGCTGCCGGCGATCGCCGAAAAAAAAGGTGACGCTGCTGAGCGATGCACCGCTGGACCGGCCGCGGAACTGGTTGGCGCTGGTGAACGAGTCTCTGGAGGGTCCGGCGTTGGACGCGGTGCATGCCTCGGTCGAGCGCGGCCGGCCGTTCGGGGAAACCGAATGGACCACGAAACTGGCGCGCCGCCTGGGCCTGCAATCCACCCTCAACCCGCGTGGGCGGCCACCGAAAAAGAAGAAATCTTGAATGTCCCCTTATCTTCGCCTGTTGCCAACTAATTGCGGGAGAGACAAAAATGGGGATTCCAATTAAGTTGTGCTTATCCTCGGCTCTGGCAACGGCAGCAATTGTCGTGACGTTCGAGGCACCGCGCATTTGCGCGGAGAATTACTCACTGTACAAACGACTTATACTGCTTCCGCCCGTGCTAATTGGCTTGTCGATCATTTCATTCATGGCGCATTTTGTGACCTCATTTACGCAGCCGGCAAACCGCCGGGCATGGCCTATAGCAGCACACATCGCGCTCGACCTACTGGCGATTGCGGTGCTCGTGTTGCTTGCGTGGCTCTATTGGTTCCAGCCGAGGTCGGGACATTATCACAACTAGCCCTAAACAATTGTGGGCCAAGAAAAAGGGGCATTCAGGATTCTTGTTGCATCGCGATATGAAGCGGGGATTCAGCCGATTGCTGACATGGGGACAGGGATCGGGTCCAAGCCGGAACGGCGGACTATGAAGAGCGACGGCAGGAAAGCCGCATCCGAAGCGAAGAAATCTTGAATGTCCCCTTTTCTCACTTCGGTTCGAAGTCGGAGAGGATCATCTTGGTGCTGGAGGTCATCGCGCCGGTGACCTCCGCGTCCATCTTTACCACGCTGCCGGGAATGTCATCGCAGGTCCAGGTGGTGACGGTGCTCTTCATGCCGTTCTGCTCGGTGGTGACGGTGGTCTTCTTGCAGGAGTAGGTCTTGCCAGCGGCCTGGACGTCTTCCGTGCTGACGTCGGGGGCGGGGGCGGTCGTGGCGGAAGGTGGAATTGCGGAGGCGTCCGGCTTCTTGATCTTGGCCGGGATCTCCTGCGCGGGCTGGGCGGGCATGTCCATCTTGTTTCCGGCAACCACCATCGAGACTTTCACCTCAACCGTGGCCTTGTCGGCCGTGACGTCGGTCAGGGTTTGGGTGGTTTCCATCGACGAAGCATTTCCCATCGCGTTCACGTCGGTCGTATATTTCACCAAGGTGCCGGGCTTGAACTTGGCCCAGGCCTGATAGGCGGGATTGTCGATCGTCTGATCGTCCGCCCGGGCGAGACTGACCAATGCAAGGGACATCACGA
>JBEKXM010000525.1:0-3658 GCA_049512115.1 Tepidisphaeraceae bacterium
CCCTTCGCCGGCTGAAGACCGAATCCATCGATGTCATGCTATTGCACGGTTGTGATGAAGCCACGTTACGCAAGGGCGAAGCTCTGGGCGCCCTGCTCAAGGCGCAGCGGGGGGGCAGAATCCGTTTCGCGGGATACAGCGGCGACAATCAGACCGCAGCCTACGCGGCGACCCTGCCCGATATCGCGGTCATCGAAACCTCGGTGAGCGTCGCAGACCAGGCGAACATCGACCTCGTCCTGCCGATTGCCCGCAAGCACGATGTCGGCGTGCTGGCAAAACGTCCCATTGCCAACGCGGCGTGGAAGCCGCCGCTCGATCGAACCAGCTTCTACGGCGAGTATATCCAGCCCTACGTCGACCGCCTTGCGAAGATGAAGCTCGACCCGGCGAAGGTTGGATTTCCCGGCGACGCGGACCTAGCGTGGCCGGAACTGGCGCTGCGATTCACCCTGAGCCAGTCCGGCGTCAACACGGCGATCATCGGCACGACCAGCCCACAGAACGCGCAGCGGAACGTCGAATTCGCCAAGAAAGGGCCGCTGCCCGAGGCGATCATTGAGAAAATCCGCAATGCATTCAGGGCCGGGCAGGCTGCGGACATTTGGCCAGGGTTGGCATGAACGAGGCGATTGGCGATCTCAAGCCGGACGTGGAATTGACCGCCCTGCCAGCCGCGGCCCGGTGGTCGGCGCGGCTCACCCCCCGCCGCGTGTTTTTGCCATTGGCGTGGATTTTCGGGACTTTGTTCGCCGTCATCACCCCACCGTTTCAGGTTCCGGATGAATTCATGCAGTTCTATCGGGCCTATCAGGTTTCCGAAGGTCGGCTGACCGCGTACCGGCACGGCGAGGAGATCGGAGGATTTCTGCCGGGCAGTTTGAAGGAATTTGGGGAGCGTGTGTGGGGAAATCATCCATTCGATCCCGATGTCAAGGCGAACGTTCACGACATTTGGGGCGCGCGTGCCATTTCGCTGCGGCCGGGCGATCGCCGGTTTTTCGTTTTCGGAAATGTTTCCTGGCATTCGCCGATGAACTATTTTCCGCAGGCCGCGGCCATTGCCATGGCGCGGCGGTTCGGCGTCGGGCCGATGGGGCTCTTTTACGCCGGTCGATTGGGAAATCTGCTGAGTTGGAGCCTGCTCGTTTATTTCGCGGTCCGGCTGGTCCCCATCCTGGATTGGACGCTGGCGCTTCTGGCGCTGACGCCGATGTGTCTGGCGCAGTCGGCTTCGCTTTCGGCCGATGCGACGGTGAACGGAGTATGTTTTCTTTTCGTCGCGGCGGTGATGCGATGCGCCTTGGCCGATGGTTCACGCATCCGACGAGGTCAGCTGATCGGCCTGACGGTCCTGGGCGCGGCCGTGGCCCTGGCGAAAACCGCTTATCTTCCTTTGTCGATCCTTTTTCTGCTGATTCCCGCCAAGAGGTTTGAGAATCGTCGGCGTTATTGGCTGATGTTTGCCCTGTTCATGCTCGTATGCGTGGCGACGATGGTGGGCTGGTCGCGATGCACATTCGGGGCTAATAGCTACAGCATGCCAGATGTATCGCCATCGCGGCAGGCAATCTACATGCTGCACCATCCGCTGGCGATCCTTCACATGGAAATAGGGATGCTCCTGGCTGTACCGTTTATTTCCTCCATCATCGGCCAACTCGGTTGGCACGAGATCAAATTATCGCTCCCCTGCACGATCGCCTATTGGGCCGTTCTTTTGTGGACCACGCGGATCGGCGGGTGGCCGAATTTACGAATCACTCCCCGCCAGCGGGCGGTTCTGGCGGCGGCGGTCTGCGGGTGCTGGCTGGCGGTGTTTTCCCTGGTGTATCTCACCTTCGCGAAGGTAGGTGAACACAGCATCACGGGCCTGCAGGGGCGCTACGTTATCCCCGCGACGCTGCCGTTTTTTCTGATGCTCTATCCCAGCCCGCGGCCGCGGCGCGTTCACCCGGGCGCCGTTTTGACGGCCTTTTCCGCCGCCTTTTCCGTGTATGCCCTGTCCGTTCTTGTGCTGCGATTCTATCTCTGGTAGTGAGCGACGACGATGCGCGATCCTATCGCCTGCCTCGCCAATCCGGCCGCCCGGCATCATCGGCAAACCCGCATGGCGCATTGGGACGCCCTGGCGGTGGCCCGCGATCCGCGCAAGGGGCTGGGCGGCTGCTATCGCCGCCGGCTGGCGGAAGTCTACCGATATCTCGTCACCCCGGGGCTGAAGGTCCTCGAACTGGGCTGCGCTCAGGGCGATCTGCTGGCGGCGCTTCGGCCGTCGGTCGGCGTGGGGGTCGATTTCTCCGCGGAAATGCTCTTGCGCGCGCGCGGGAGATATCCTCAACTGCATTTCATTCAGGCCGACGCGCATGATTCCGTCGTCGATCAAACCTTCGACGTGATCATCCTTTCCGACCTGATTAACGATCTGTGGAGCGTCCAGACGGTCTTCGACCAGGTTCGCCGTCAAAGCCATCCCCGCACGCGCGTCCTGTTGAATTTCTACAGCCGGCTTTGGGAGCTTCCGCTGCGCGTCGCCGAGCGGATGGGGTTGGCGAAACCGACGCTGCAACAGAACTGGCTGGACGTGAACGACGTTGCGAATCTGCTGTATCTCTGCGGCTTTGAGACGATGCGATCGTGGAACGAGGTGCTCTGGCCGATGCCAACGCCGCTGGCCGAGCCGTTCTTCAACCGATTCGTGGTGAAGATTTTTCCGTTTCGGGTGCTGGGGCTGACGAATTTCGTGGTGGCGAGGCCGATGCCCGCCGAGCTGGCCGATTCACCGCCCCCGCGAATTTCGGTGGTGGTGCCGGCCCGCAACGAGGCGGGCAACATGGAGCAGATGATCGACCGCATCCCCGAAATGGGCGGCGGAACCGAAATCATCTTCGTCGAGGGCCATTCCACCGATGACACCTGGGCCGCCGTCGAACGCGCCATCGCCCGCCATCCCAATCGCTGCTGCAAGCTGCTCAAACAATCCGGCAAAGGCAAGGGCGACGCGGTCCGATGCGGGTTTGCCGCCGCCACCGGCGACATCCTCACCATCCTCGACGCCGACCTCACCGTTGGACCCGAAGACCTCCCCGCGTTTTTCGAGATACTCCGCACCGGAAAAGCCGATTTCGCCAACGGCGTCCGCCTCGTCTATCCCCGCGAAGAAAGAGCCATGCAAATGGCCAATCTCATCGGGAACAAATTCTTCGGCGTGGCCTTCTCCTGGCTGCTCGGCCAGCGCATCAAGGACACGCTGTGCGGCACCAAGACGATCTGGAAAAGGGATTACCAGCTTTTGGCCGCCAACCGCGCCTATTTCGGCGATTTCGATCCGTTCGGCGATTTCGACCTCCTCTTCGGCGCCGCCAGGCTCAGCCTCAAGATCGTCGACGTCCCGGTCCGATATCGCCAACGCACCTACGGCCAGACCAACATCCAGCGCTGGCGGCACGGCCTGATCCTCTTGCGGATGGTCGCCTTCGCCGCGCGGCGAATGAAGTTCATTTGACGAAGCTCCGATATGACTGAACCCACCAAACCTGTGTCCCTGAAACTGCTCCGCCGCGACGAATACGTCGGCGTGAACGAGCTCGATCCCATCCGCTTTTACCATTGGCCGATCTTTGGCGCGATGTACCGGCGGCGCGTGGAGCTATGCCTG
>JBEKXM010000526.1:0-3656 GCA_049512115.1 Tepidisphaeraceae bacterium
GCATTTGTAAGTGCAGCGCCGCCCGCGCCGCCGTTGCCGGTTCCTGAGCCGACGTTACCCCCGGTGCCTCCATTACTGGAAGGATTTCCTTCCATATCAAGCGTCGCCTCCTGATGCGTCGTGAGACTGCAATACTGGCTCACGTTTCCACCCGCGCCGGCGGTCTGGCCCGTGAGGTTTTGCGCAGCGCCGCCAACACCGGCGAAAGAATTGAAATAGAAATTCAAATCGAAATCGAGACTGCTGCCGCTGGCGTTGTAGGAATCGGTGAAGCTCATAATGGAATCGCCGCCCGCTCCCGCAACTCCGCCGTCGCTTGACCCGCCGCTTCCACCCTGGACTGACTGCGTATATTGAAAGAAACTGTTGAAGTGAATTGGGGTGAAGACGGATTCCGTTGCTCCGTTTCCCCCGCTGGCGGAATTCACGCCCGCGCCACCGCCGCCGCCGATGATGGAACTGGTGTAATTGTCCTTCCCGGATGAATCGATAAATCCCTGGGTTGTTGCGAGGGTGGCAACGCCGCCACTCCCGCCCGAGAAGCCGCTGCCGGAGCCCTGTCCGCCTTTGCCGCCTTGGACGGTCATCGTGAGATTGTTGAGATTATCATTCTCAGCTGAGGACCAGGTTCCGCCGCCTGAGGCAGCGCCGCCGGCGCCGCCCGTACCCAATGCCAGCGAGCTGACATTTCCTCCGTTGCCGCCGATGCTCCCGATGGTAATCTGATTAGAGCCAGTTAGCACCACCGTTCCACCCGTGATGTTGAACGTCGCGCTCGCTGTGCCGCCCGCTCCACCCGTGCCCGTGCCGCTGGTGACATCGCCGCCATTGCCCGAAGCCGTTCCCGAATAATTGAACGCGGCCACGTTCGCATCGATCGTAGCGTTGAAATTAGTTGTGGTGTTCAGCGTCATCGCCGCCGTTGCGTTTCCACCCGGCGCCGCGTTGACACCCTGGCATGCGCCGCCGTTGCCGGCGTTGGCTTCGGCATAAATATTGTCGAATGAAAACGCCGCGCTCGTGGGCAAAGTCAGATTCAGCGTTGAACTGCCCGCTCCGGCCGTTCCCGGTGTTCCCCCGTTTGTCCCTCCGCCGGCGCCTCCGACCGCCTGCTGGGTGATGTCGATTTCCTGATTGAACTGACTCGAGGACATCGAAGCGCTAACGGCGTTGTTCAGCGATTCCGAAGCGCCATTGCCCCCTATGCCCGCCGACAACGCATTGCCGCCGCTTCCGCCAACGACGATCCCCGTCGCGCTCACCCACGTCCCATTAGTATCGGAAACCGCGACCGATCCAAGCGTCGCCGCGCCGCCGTTACCTGCCGACGCCGGCCCGCCGAAATTTCCAACGCCGGTGTTGCCGCCGTTTCCGGCGATCGCCCTCGCGATGACCTTCTGTGGCGGATTGGTTTCTCCCGCGGCGATCCCCGTCGCCGAGGCTGACGCGGCTCCGCCGGCTCCGCCATTGCCTCCGCCGCCTTGCAGGCCGAACTGCGATTTACCGCCGTCGCCGCCCGCTCCGCCCGCGCCACCCGTTGTATAGGATTCGACATCTATCGCTGTTCCGGCAGATGTGGTTTTGGCCGCGGTTGATTGTCCGGAACCACCTGCTCCGCCGTTGCCGCCTTTTCCGCCCGGACTGCCACTGGGTACGCCACTGCCGCCCTTTCCACCGGCTCCGCCGATTGCGGAGGCTTCATCGACATTGTCGCTGCTGCTGGCGTTGGCAATGCTACTTATGCCGCCGCCGCCACTGCCACCGGTGCCATTAGTCCCATCGGTCCCGGCGGCCCCTGCTTCGTTATCAACAGATGCATGCAAGGGAACTGCGCCGGCCGAAATAGAGATTGCCAACGCCGCCATGATGGCCATTCCAACGCGCTTACAAGATTCAGGCTTTCTGCACATTTTCCCAACCTCCACCTTTAGGATGTGCCACGATCAGATCAAAAAAGACCCAATAGCGATCACATTGAAATCAGCGCGCATCATAGATGAACGCAGTCAGAATCGCGAGAAAATTAAAACAATTAAATTGATTAGTAATCTGGAGAAGAATATGTGTGCAATGTAAGTTACACTCTGTTTTATAAATCCTCGCGAGCCATGTATGCGTCGTGGTCTCACAACGATTTATTGTGAAGATGTGAGAAGTGCGGGGCGGGACTCGGTACGCTGTCTCCCCAACAGTGAGCGATAAATTTATCCTAACGGCGCGGGATTTCGCAGCTTCCACTGGTCCGGCAGCCAATCGGAGAGGTGGCTGATGGGCGCGGCCGGCAGATTCACGAGCAATTGCGTTAGGTATCGCTGCGGATCGATCATGTGTCGCTTGCAAGTGCTGGTCAGGCTGGAAAGGATCGCCACGAGGATCCCGATCTCCGGACTCGCAGGCCGACGACACGCGTGACGCCATTTCCATTATTGAGATCACGCGTGACCGTGGACATCATGTCCGCCAACCCGTGATGCGGGTCCGCCGCGGTGGTCGATTATCTGCGTCGTCGCCTACGAACCATTCCCAATCCAGCCATCGCCCCCATCACCGCAGTCGTTGGCTCTGGAACATTGGCGAATGTCGGCATGGGCAATCCGTTTGCAGCAGCGAAGGCGTCGAGTGCCGCGAGGTCGCCGGCCGACACGGCCGCGCCGCTGGCGCTCTGATTGAAGTTCGCCGCCAAGTCGGTGAAGTCGGCGGCGTTCACCAAGCCATCGTAATTAAAGTCGCCTTGGTCCCAGCCGGTGACCGGCTGGTTGAAGTTCGCTGCCAGAATGGTGAAGTCGGCGGCGTTGACCAGGCCGTCCAGAGTGGCGTCGCCCAGAAGCGTGTACTTCACTTCGATCTGGCCGGATGACAGGCCGGAGACTACGCCGTCCTTCCCGTCGGCGTAGCCCAGGCCGTACCACAGACCATTGGTGGGAATCACTGCCGTCGACGAAATGATGCCCGGGCCGTTCCATGCGCCGCCGTTGTAACCGGATTGGATATAGCCGGCGATGGTCGAGAACGGATCGCTGACGCCATAGTTGATAATGAAATGATTGTTCGACAAATCCAATGTTGAACCCGCGGCAATCGTGAGTAACGACTGTTGGCTCAGGCCGCTGTTTTTCGCCAATTGGAGCGTATTGTCCGACGCGCCGGCGCCGATGAATAAGCTGCCCGATCCGCTGATGGGGCCCACGACTCCGTTGCCGTTGATTCTCGTCGTGCCGTTGTTGACCAACCCGCCCTGGGTGAACGCCCCCGCGGTAAGCGATGCCCCGGATGCCACGGTGATTTCGCCGATTCCGCTGACGGCGCCAAGTGTCGCCGCGCTGTTGATCGTCACCGCGCCATGGTTGACCAGCCCGCCTTGGTTAAGCGTGGCGACCGTAAAAGTGACGTTGGGATTAACCGAGGTGACTGCGGTCCCGCCGGAACTGATGTCCGAAACGATTCCTGCCGTGGTATTGGCGGCGAGGAGGAAATTCCCGCCGTTGGAAACATTCGCGCCGCTGGGAAGCCCGCCCACGCCGTCGATCTGTAGCGTTCCGGAATTGATCGTCGTTGACCCGGTGTAGACATTGGATCCGTTGAGCGACCACGTTCCGGTGCCGAGCAGGTCGATTGAAAAGCTGGCGGCGCCGGCGACGCCGATGCCGCCGAAAAAA
>JBEKXM010000526.1:3663-6085 GCA_049512115.1 Tepidisphaeraceae bacterium
CAGCGTCTTGTTCGCGCTACCCGAGCTCAGGCGGAAATTCCCGAAAAGCAGCAGATAACCCTGGTCGCTCTGAAACCCGTAACCCGCGCCGCCGACGTTGCACGTCCAGGCGCCGTTAATGATGTTATTGCCGTACACGTTTTCGACCTGCGTCGCGGCGATGGAAGTGCCGTTGGCGGCGGTGTTGGCGTTGATGGAAATGGCCGTGGTCGAAGGCAGATTGACGTTTCCGTTCATCGCGTCGAGTTGAAGGATGGAATTGGCCGTGTTGTTGTCCTTGATATTGACCTGCGTGACTCCGGCCAGTGATCCCGTCGACGTGATCATCAGCGCTCCGTTGACGTTCCCGCCGCTGGTGGAGCCGCTGCCGACGTTCACCGCTCCGGTGAAGGCGTTGTTGCCGGTCAGTTCCAGCACGCCCACTCCGGTTTTCGTCAGGCTGGCGGTCCCCACGAGGCTGCCGCTGATGACGGTGGTGGCACTCGTCGAGTCGTTCTGAAACGTGGTGTTGGTGAGCAGCTCAAGCTGCGAGGCGATGGTCTGGTTCGCCTGGGTCGTGCTCATGGTATGGATGAGCGCGGTCCCGCTGGAGTTATCGATCGTGACTTCCCCGCCGGAGTTGCCGATGGTGTAGCGGGTGGACATTGCGGTGACATTGTTCGGATCGCCGAAAACCATTCCGCCCATCACGACCGGACCGGTCCAGGCGATCGGCGCCGTCGCGGCATTGCCGACGGGCACGAACTGGGCGATTTGATCCTGAAATTCCGGGATGATCCCGGTCCAGTTCGCATTGGCGCCGAGCGAACCGCCGCCATTGACGTTCCAGACACTGGTGCTGCTGGTGGCAACGCCGCCATAGACGGGATGCGTTTGCCAGACGCGGAGCCAATCGGTCTGAAAATTCGACGGGAAACCGGCGTTTGCCGGTGGAGTCCCCGGCCAGCCGCCGATGGCGTTGTCCAGAATCAGGTACATCTTCGTGGCCTGCGATACGCTGGCGGTGGTGCTGTATTCCGCGGTTCCGTTGAAATAGAACGTCAGAGTGCTGTGGCTCCAGAGCAGGCCATAGGTGTTGAATCCCGTCGTCAGGTTGGACGTGCCAACCGTTGTCCCCGCGGAGAGCGGATCCGAGCCGGTGCCGTAGTGCCAAGTCGCGTGATATTGAAAAGCACTATTGACGTTCGAGTCGGAACTTGTGGTGTTGTAAGGAAACTCCATGATGTCGATTTCCGGCGGCCAGCCGCTCTGCAACATCCAAAGCGCCGGCCAATTCCCTTCCGTCCCGGGCATCTGCATGCTGGCTTCGACGTAAATCTCGCTGCCGGAGTCGTTGGGGTCGGGACCGAAATTGAAAGTGTTCGCCGTGTTGACCGCGCCCGATGTGTAATTCAGCGGGTAGGACACGCCGCCATAGGAATAATTGGCGGGCGCATTGGGATCGACCTGATTGATTCCCTGCAAATTCAGGCGGCCGCCGCTGACAATGTCCTGGCTGGCCTCCATGTAAGCCTGATGATTGTGGGTATGGCCGTTGTTGGGAAATGAAGTCGGGTAGTTATAGCTCCACTTGTTGGTGTCGAGCGAACTGCCGTTGAATTCGTCGTCGAAGATGAGTTTGAAGTTACCGGCGGGGGGCGATGCGAGGGCATTCTCGCCGCAAAGCCCGGCCACGGCTGCCGCGAGGAATAGTTTGCTAATTCGCCGCCGCTTCATGACCCGAATCTTTCCTTCGCCGATGTCTCAGCAGCCCAAGGGATCCCAGACCCAGCAGGGCAATCGAACCCGGTTCCGGCACATTCGCCAAGCTGATGCCGTTGGCCGCCGCGAAGGCGTCCAACGCCGCGACATCGCCGGCCGAGGCCGCGCTGCTGTCGCTCTGGTTGAAGTTTGCCGCCAGGTCCGTGAAGTCGGCGGCATTGACTAAGCCGTCGTAGTTGAAATCGCCCTGGTCCCAGGCGGTAACCGGCTGGTTGAAGTTGGCCGCCAGGATGGTGAAGTCGGCCGCGTTGACCAGGCCGTCCAGATTGGCGTCGCCCAGCAACGTGTAGGCCACTTCGATCTGGCCGGAGGACAGGCCGGAGACCAGGCCGTCGGCTCCGTCTGCGTAGCCCACGCCATAGGCCAGGCCGTTGGTGGGCGTTAGTGCCGCCGTGGAAATGATCCCCGGACCATTCCACCCGCCGCTGTTGTAGCCGGACTTGATGTACCCGGCGATGGTCGAGAACGGATCGGTGGCGCCGTAGGTGATGATGACGTGATTGTTGTTCACGTCCAGCACGCCGGTGCCGGTGATCGACAGGGACGTGAGGTCGATGGCGCTGGTGATGGCGGGGCCGGAGCCGCCGGAGACGCCCGTGGCCAGCTTCAGCGTTCCGCCGCTGATGCTCATGCTGCCGACGCTCAGGGCGGTGCCGATCGT
>JBEKXM010000527.1:0-3653 GCA_049512115.1 Tepidisphaeraceae bacterium
CATCGACGATCTTGCCGCCGGCGCCGCTGAAGGTGTAGTTGCCCAGGCTGTTGCTGACGGTCACCGAGCCGGGGCTGACGGTGCTGGTCAACGTCACGGCATAGTGGCCGTTGTTGGTGTCGTTGAAGGTGACAGCAGCGCCATTGCTGTAGGTTGTTGCACTGGAACCGTTGTTCCAGTTGTTGTTGGTGGTATCCCAGGTCACGCCGTCGGTCGGCGAACCTGCGCCGGTGTTGTTCCAGGTCAGGGTGGCCGGGCCGGAGGGGGTGACAACCAAATCGATATAGCCCGCATCCACGCTGTTGCTGAGTGCGAAGGTCAATCCGGCCGGAGCCGTCGGCAGCGTGAAGTTCGACAGCGTGATGGCGTTGACCACGGCGCCGCTACTGGTGTCGCCGATAAGGCGGTAATCATCGCCGGAGACCGGTGTGCCGCCGAAGGTCATGAGAGTTCCCGAGCCGATGCTGACGGTGCCCGATCCGAGAGTGAGCAGGTCACCATTGGTGATCTCGCCGGAGCCGGTCCCCAGATCGAAGTTGAGGGTGGTGACGTTGCTGGAGGTTAATCCGCCGATCGTGAGGCTTCCGACGGCGCCGATTCCACCGGGGGCGATGGTGTGTGAGCCCGTGCCGGCCAGCACGTTGCCGCTGATCGAGCCGGTTGTTCCGCTGGCCAGGACACCCCCGTTGAGGGTGACGTTGCCTGTGCCCGTGGCCGAGCCGCTGGTGTTGTTGACGATCAATGTCCCAGCGCCGAGGGTCGTGGTTCCGGAGTAAGTGTTGCTGTTCGAGAGCGAAAGGCTTCCAGTTCCGTTGTAGGTGAGGCTACCCGAGAGGCCCGCGCCGTTAGCGTCGGCGACGACGCCGCTGATCAATAGGTTGCCGCTGCCGCTGATGTCCAATGTGCGCCCGTTGGTCAGGTTATTCGACAAATAAACGGGGCCGGAAAACGTGGTGATGGCGGTATCGTTGATTTGCAGGCCGATATGGCTCTGCCCGCCGCTGATTGCACCTGTGAAAGTGATGCTGTTTGTGCCGCCGATGACGGCATAAGTCGGAATTGCACTGATATCCGTGCTGTTGAGCGTTGTGGCATTGCTCAGCGTGATTGGCCCGACGTCGGCGATCAGCGTGGCGGTGGCCATGGCCAGCGCGGTCGAGCCGCCTCCGTTTCCGCCGAAAACGAAAGCGGACGTTCCCATCGCGCTGTTGTTTTCAAGCAACAGAGTGCCGGCTTGGAAGGTCGTTGTTCCCGTGTAAATGTTGGCATTGGAGAGCGTGAGGCTGCTCGTGCCGTTGTAGGTCACGCCGCAAGGGTTCGCGCCGGTTGCCCCGTTGGCATCGGCGATAACACCGCTGATAACCAACGGGCTATTTCCCCCAAGAACAATCGTTCGGTTGTTGGTGGTCGTATTCGAGAGATATACATTGCCGCTGAACGTTGTTCCGCCGGTGTTCGTGAGGTTCAAATCATCGACGGACCCGATGTTGGTTATCGTACCGCTGAAGTTGAGGCCAATGGTGCCGCCGATGTCGGCTGTGCCGGCGCCACCGCCATCCAACGTGAGGGGATTGGCGATCGTGATGGCGCCGGCGCCCAAACCCTCGAAGGTCGCCAGGGCCGTGTTGTTGCCGATCTGTAGATTGTTGAGCGGATTCGCGCTGCTGCCCAGTGCACCCGCGCCCGCGATGGCTAGAGTGCCGCTAAAAACCCCCACGGCTTGGGTGGAACTTAGTTGGAACGTATTGCCTGTCGTGTTCGCAAGGGTCAGGGTTCCCGTTCCTTGATAATCAAAGCCATTGGTCACGTTGGTGCCGCCATCGATAATCGGCCCGGTGATGTCGATGCTTTCGCTTCCGGCCAGGACGACCGTGCGCGCGCTGTTGGTGTTCGAAAGTGTAAGTCCCCCCGAGAACGTGGTCGTCCCGGTCCCGTTGACGGTCAGCGTCTCGTGCGAGATTCCGTGGTCCCTCACCACACCGGCGACATTGACGACGGCGGAGGAGATGTTCCACGTCTGATTTGAGCCGACGTCAATATTTCCCAGTGTTTCCGCCCCCGTACCCACCGCGCTCGTATCAATGCCGTTGCTGGCCGCCGTTGTGGTACCTAGTTCCAAGATTCCTGTCCCGCTGAACATGTACCCGGCCGTCGTGAACACGACACCCAAAGCGCCCAGGTTGGTATTGAGCGTGACGGTCCCCGCCGTACCGCCAAACGTGGCCGTATCGTTGGCGCCCGTGTTGTCGGTCCACACGACGTCGCTGGTCGTGCCGCTGTTATACCAATCGGCGGTCGTGTTTAAGTCCCAGGTTCCCGTTCCTCCCGAGGGACCGGTGCTGGCGCCTGTGAAGCCAGGATCCCAGGTGTACGTAGTCGCGCCGGCGTGCCGAGCGAACGAAGATAAGGCCACCGCCGATAGCAACATCGCGGCACGGCGTCCCCGCCGCATTCGGCTCCCGACTTTGCAATTGACTCTTACCTGATCGCTGCCGACTGACGGGCTTCCATTAACGGCCACCATGCAGTTACCCTCCTGGAGTTGAAATGTGTCTGACGATTCGTTTCTCTCACAACCTCCGATTAGCGACAAGGCAATTTCATTTCGTTTATGCGCTTACTTTTTTAGAAATTGCGGCGGGATGGGCAATATGGGATCAGAAATCAAAAATATGCCGATTCCAGCGGAATTGGCAGGGTGACCCCCGCCCGGCGACCGCCTCCGCCGCGAGACTAGTTGTGAAATCTCGGCAGCTACGTTCCGGCGCGGATTTTCAATGGGAGCGCGTTAAGCCTTCCGGCGCCGGCGATGCATCATTCCCAGTCCCGCCAGGCCGAACAGTGCGAGTCCCGTCGGTTCCGGAAGCGCCGCCGTATAATCGACGCTGATTCCCGTAATGTCCGCCGTCGGATCGAGACTGGTTCCCGAATTGCGCTGACCAAAGGCCAATCCGTCAAAGCTGTCAACCAGGTAATTAGTGGCCGTCGTCGTCACTGTTTGCGATTGCACCGTGGTTCCGCCCGTGCCGGCTCCATTGTATAGCGTATCCTGAATCGACAGTTGTCCCGATGAAAGCAGCGTGATCAGCATGTCCGCTGTATAGGTGTTGCCTGTAGTGAGGGAAATGGTCGACGACTCAGTGGAGCCTACCTGAACTCCTGTTGGATTGTTGTAGGCGCCGCTGCCGAAATTATTGCCCAGAAGATCTTGATTCGCCGAGGTCGTTCCTGCGCCGGTCTGCTGCGGGCGGGTGTTAATCTTGTTACTTCCACCCGTCATGATGAAATCCCCAACGTATCCTTCCCAATTGACGGTCCCGCCGGTCGCATACGCGGAACCGGAGGTAGTGGAAAGGCCGCTATTATTCAGGCCGCTGTCTGGATAGGTTCCGCCTTCCGAGTTATACAAGCCGAAGTAAATGCCGCTACTGGTCCCGCCGGCCAGCAGATTGGCCGTATCCTTGAATGTCACGTCATACTCGATCGTGTCGCCGGTATTGGTCAATGCGAACGGCGTGGGATCGGTGCTGAACAGCGCCTCCATTTCGACGAAGCCGGACGTTGTGGCCGAGTTCAGCTTCAGCGTGAGATCGCCGGTACCATTATTGATGGCGCTGGCGGTGGCGGACTTGGTTGACAAAACGTCGTAATTT
>JBEKXM010000528.1:0-6683 GCA_049512115.1 Tepidisphaeraceae bacterium
ATCACCCTCTCCGGTTTCACCGCCGTCACCGTCACCGATACCGCATCCAACGATGTCCTGAACTTCAACGACCCCGTGGTACTGCCGTTCACCTTCGTCAATTGCGGCACTTCCACGTTGAACGTCAACAGCGGCACATTGACTTTCGCCAGCCCCGGCACGGTCACCCTCGGCACGCTCAACATCACCCCCGGCGCAACCGTCGACCTGGCCGACAACACCATGATCCTGAATTACGCTGGCGGAACCGATCCCATCGGCGTCATCGCCGGTTACCTCCAATCCGGCTACAACGGCGGCGGATGGAACGGCACGGGCATCATTTCCTCCACGGCGCAAACGCCCACCAACGGCCTTCTCTACGCCCTCGGCTACGCCGATGGGAAAGACAACGTCGTCTCCGGCCTGTCATCCGGCCAGATCGAGGTGAAATACACGCTGCTGGGCGACGCCAATCTGGACGGCCTCGTCAACGCCGCCGACTTCACCATTCTGGCGGCGAACTTCAACCAGCCGGTCACCGGCTGGGACCAGGGCGATTTCAATTACGACGGCCTGGTGAACGCCGCCGACTTCACCGATTTGGCGGCGAATTTCAACCAGGGGATTTCGCTTCCCGCCGCCGCCGTTGCCAGCGAGGCCGCTGCCGCTCCGGTAGTCGCTTCAACCGCATCGGCGGCGACAACTTCCGCCGCCGCCGCCGCGCCACCGGCTTCGAAGTCCAAACCGCTGAAGGTTTCCAGGGCAAATGTCGCTGATGCAACGAACAGGAAACAGAAGGCTTCCGCTGCGACGACTTACGCGGCCGGCTTCGTGACGATCCCGAATTCCGGCGCAACGGCGACTCCGCAGAATATCAATAAGGACGCCAAGTTTCTCGCGGATCGATAACGAACTGCGAGTTGGCCAGCGGCGCCACTTAATTAGGGACAGTCACCTATTTCGATGTCTTGAAATAGGTGACTGTCCCTAATTATCTCTAATTATCTCGATACCTTGAAATAGGTGACTGTCCCTAATTATCAGCGAAGCGGCAATCTCAGTCCAATCGTGGGACAAAGCTCCAGGGCGGCCAGGGGCCGCTCAGCTCCAGGGCGATTTCGGCGTCGGCCAGCGTTGACTCCATGGCGGCGATGCGGGCGGAAATCTCGCCC
This sequence comes from Tepidisphaeraceae bacterium, assembly GCA_049512115.1. Lineage (GTDB taxonomy): Bacteria > Planctomycetota > Phycisphaerae > Tepidisphaerales > Tepidisphaeraceae > PALSA-1353. The sequence continues at coordinate 1,155 of JBEKXM010000528.1, forward strand.
TGGAAGATGTTGGAGACCAACAAAGACCAGGATACGACGGACTGCCGGCCGTCGTCGCGCGGTAGGATGGGGCGCTCAAGAACATCGGCACACCAGACTGACAACGGCTGGCGCAACTGCTGGCAGCGCTGGTGGAGGGCGGGCTGAAACTGACTCGCCGCCTGTCTTCTGATTGCCTGTTCGCGGAAATAGCGTGTACCGGCGGGAATCCGCGAATCGATCTGGGCCGCGGCGAGGGCGCGCTCGATGAAGCGTCCCTTGGCGGTCTTGGCGTCGATGGCCGCCTTAACCGCCCACTCCTGATGCGCGGCGACGCGGCGAAGGAACTGGAGGATGGCGTCGTGATTTCGCCGCAGGAGTTGCTCGACTGGGGCGGCAGTGGAGAACAGGGAACCCAGCGCCACGGGCAGCACCGCGGTTTGATGGAACAGTTGTTCCACTTGCTCGGCATGGACCAAGGCCAGCGCGGCGACCTTCTGAGGGTCGGCCAAATCGCGCCGGGCCGTTTCGCCGACAAACCGATCGGCGTCGTACTCGGCGAGAACCGCCAGCAATCCGTCGGCGGGCACGAGCGACCAGCCGCTTCGAGCCTGAAGCGGCGTTTCCACGGTAATGCCCAGCAGGGCGTAGACTTTTTCCGGAAGAATTGTGGGGATCATCATCGTTTGCGCTCGTCGGTGTGGTTGTTGATCTCGGCAATGCCCTGGAGCAAATCATCGGGCGTGATGAGCAGGGGCGCCGCCGGTGAGGCAATGACGCGGCGCACGGCCGCCAGTGCCGCGTGGGCGCATGCGCCGGCGATATCGGCAGCGGAGGCGCCGTCGGTTCGCCGGGCAAGCTCGGCGCAGTCGACGTTTTCGGCCAACGGTTTGCCGCGTAAGTGGACTTGGAAGATTTCTCGCCGGGCCGGCAGGTCCGGCAGGGGCAGCTTGAGGAGAAGATCGAAGCGGCCAGGGCGGAGAACGGCGGGGTCGATCAGGTCCAGACGGTTGGTCGCCCCCATGACCAGCACGCCGCGCAATTCCTCCACGCCGTCCATTTCTGCAAGGAACTGGGCGATGACGCGATCGCCGACCGAGGAGCTGTCCGATCCGCGGTGTGGAAGCAGCGCGTCGATCTCGTCAAAGAAGATCACACAGGGGGCTGCGTGCCGGGCCTTGCGAAACACGTCGCGCACGGCTCTTTCGGACTCTCCGACGTAACGGCCCATCAATTCCGGGCCTTTGACGGAGATGAAATTGGCGTTGGACTGCGTCGCCGCCGCTTTGGCCAGCAGCGTCTTGCCCACGCCGGGCGGGCCGGCAAGAAGCAGGCCTTTGGCCGGCCTGACTCCGGCCTTTGAAAAAAGCTCGGCATGTTTCAGCGGCCACTCGACGGCCTCGGTCAGTTGCCGCTTCACCTCGATCAAACCGCCAATATCATCCCAGGTGACGGAGGGAACCTCGACGAAGACCTCGCGCATGGCCGACGGCTCAATTTCAGCCAAAGCCAAGAGGAAGTGCTCGTGCGTCACCTCGAGGGTTTGCAGCCGCTCGTAAGCAATGCCGCCGCGCGACAGATCGACATCGCCCAGCAACTTGCGAAGGCAGGCCATGGCTGCTTCGCGGCACAGGGCCTGGAGGTCGGCGCCGACATAGCCGTGGGTGACGTCGGCCAGCCGGTCGAGATTCACGTCCTGGGCCAGGGGCATGCCGCGGGAGTGAATATCGAGGATATGGCGGCGGCCGTTGCGGTCGGGGATGGGAATATAGATTTCGCGATCGAACCGGCCGGGCCGGCGGAGAGCCGGATCGAGATTGTTGGGCAGGTTGGTGGCGGCGATGACGATGAGATTTTGCCGCTGATTGAGTCCGTCCATGAGTGCCAGGAGCTGGGCGACGACGCGTTTTTCCACGTCGCCGACAGTGTTTTCCCGCTTGGGGGCGATGGAGTCGATCTCGTCCAGGAAGATGATCGCCGGGCCATGGCGTGATGCTTCCTCGAAGATTTTGCGCAGGTGTGCTTCGGATTCGCCGTAGAACTTATGGATGATCTCCGGTCCGGAAATGCTGTAGAAGTTGGCGCTGCTTTCCTGGGCGATGATTCGGGCGATGAGCGTTTTGCCGCAGCCGGGCGGACCGTGCAGAAGCACGCCCTTGGGCGGATCGATGCCCAGGCGGGCAAAGACCTCGGGGTGGCGCAGCGGCAGTTCGATCAACTCGCGGATTCGGCCAAGCTGCGGCTTCAAGCCGCCCACGTCCTCGTAGCCCAGGCGCTGAGCCGGCGCCTTGCCGGAAACGTCGCCGATCTGCAAGCGGGTGGTGGGGTTGATGAGGAGGGGGCCGGCCGGTTGTCCCGCGGCCACGGTGAATTCGGCGTTGCGCGCGCCAAACAAGGAAAGCCGGATCATGCCGCCCGGCAAAACCGGCAGCCCATCGAGCAGCCCCGCAATGTACGCCAGGTCGCGCTCGTCGGGTTTGATGCTGACGGGCGTGAGCTTCACGACCTGGGCGGGCGAGCTCGATGGCGGACCCCAGATTCTGCCGAGTGATGCCATCCAACTGAACCCGCGCCTGCCCGCGCGCTTCCTTGAGGGCCGGCATCACGCGGCACACCGCCTGGCGTTGGCCGGAGATGAGCACCACGTCGCCGGTTTGCACGCCCAGGCGGCGCAAGTCTTCCGGGTCGATCCGCGCCATGGCCCGGCCCACGTCTTTGCTCAAGGCCTCGGAAACCTTCAATAGGACGGCTTGGTCTTGCCCGCCTAACATAGTGTCTCGTTCCAGTCGGCGTCGAAGCGCGCGGCCTATTTGGGGCATCGAATCTCGGCGATCCCGTTATTAATGGTGACTGTCACCTTTTTGGCGTCGGTTGGGTGCGGCAGCAAGATTTCCTTACGGTATTTTTTTGTCCCGCGCGTGGCCGTGAGCTCGAGGACGTCGTCATGCGCCTCGACCTTCACGTCGTTGGCGCCAACGCCGGGCATCTCGGCCACCACCAGCGTGTGGTCGGATTCTTCAATCAGATCGATGGCCGGCTCGCGAACTTCGGAAACGGTCGCCTCGCTGGTTTTGCCGTCGCGCACGACGTTGCCGAAAGGTTCGACGCGCAGGTCGTCTCCGCCCACGCCCTTGACCGTGAAGCCGTAAATGATCTTGGCCTTGCCTCCGAGGGCGCTGGTTTCGCCCGATTGCTGAAGCTGTTTGCCCTTTTCCGCCAACTCGGCCAATCCACCGATCAAGGTGCTAAGCCCGCCCAAGATGCCTTCGACGCTGGATTTGCTCTCTTTGTCGCGCATGGGATGTTTCCTTTCATTTGCCGAATGGAACAATCAATTCAATGTCGGGCTGCAGCCCGCGGTGCACGTTGTGAAGCAACCCGACGAACAGAATGCCAAACTCGCCTTCGCGCAGCGTCTGGTTGATCCGCTGGGCGATGAAGGCGTCGCGTTTGGCCAACAAATCGGCGGCCACCGGTTCAAGCGCCTTGCGATCGGCATCGGGGCTGACAATCGCCTTGGCCAGTTCGTATTCCGACAGGAGCAACTCGGGCGATTCGGTCCCCAGCAGCGTCGCGCCCCGCTCGATCAGCCGCAACAACAGCCGATGGTTCCGGCTTTGGCGGGCGGCTAAATCGCGCACGATCTGCTCTTCCTTGCCGCAGATCGGCAAGCCGTCCTGATACAGCTTGCACCGCGCCAGCGAGGGCTCCAGGGTTGAAGCCCACATCTCGACGCGATCCCAGGCGGCGTTGATCACTCTCTGCCGCTGGAGGAAGACTTCCTCGCCCATACGGCGGCGCACCTCTTGCTCCAATCCGCCCAATTCCGCGGCGGTATGGAGGATCGGCACGTAGTACAAGCGCCGCCGCGGCCTCGATGCTTTCGTTTTCTCCTCGCTCAACGCCAAGCTCCTCACGCGGCCTTTTGGCCGATATCGGCCTTCTGCCCAATCGCGGCCTCAATGCGTTCCAATCGTTGTTCGATCCCCTTCAACGTTTCCGGCTCGGATGATGCCTTGGCGAAAACCGGGTGGTTGACCCACCAATCCATGCCCATGTCGCGAGCCTTGTCAACGCTGCACACGACCAGGCGGATCTGGATGGTCAGCAGCTCGATGTCCACGATCTTGACCCGAATGTCACCGGCGATGACGATGCCCTTGTCCAGCACGCGCTCCAGAAGGTCCGCCAGATTGGTGCTGTTGGTGGAATGAATCGGGGTGTTGAGCGTCGCCATGGGCTGGTCCTTCACAGTAGCCTTCCCAGCGGGCCTAAATCGAGGTTGACGTCTTGGTCCGCCAAATCGAATTCCGCCTGGAGCCGCTGAATCTCCCGCGACTGGAGCATCAACGTCATGCCCAGCCGCTCGATCTGCTCGACGGTCAGTGAACCGCCGTCCACGCGGCGTGCCGCTTGACGTTCCATCAACTCGTGCAACAACTTGAGCAGCGTCACGACCAACTGGCCCAGTCCTTTGCGCACGTCGGCCGGATCGATGTCGATCCGCGTGGATTTTGCGGCGGGCGTTTGGGTCATCTTTCGCGCCAACCTTCCGCGCTGCTGGCCGGCATCACCATGATCTTCCGGGCCGTTTCCACCGAAGCCACCAACGCACTGAGATTGATGTAAACCAGGTCGATGCCCGCGACGGAAATGGTCAGTTCGCCCTCGACCACTGCGCCGACGTCCAGGACCCGGTCAAGCGTGTCGCACAGCGTCGCCGTCTGGCGCGAAGACCCCTCCGCGACAACCTCCGATAATTCACGGCCCTGCTCCATTGCAATCCCTTCGGCGTTTGCCAAACGCCCCGATCAGCCAATTTTGCGCGTCCCGTTATCGGACGGTTTGGCTAGGCGACTCGCGCTTTGGCCATCTGCTCAAACAGCAATTCTCCCAATTGCAACAACCTCGCAAAACCAGTTGGCTCGTCCCGCCGGTAAACCAGCGTTGGCGGCATCTCCGGGAACTGCTGTGTGAATTTTCTCACCAACGCGGCGTCCGATTCGTGCAACGTCCGCTCAAATTCACTGGAGCCGGGCGGCGCGACTTGGTTGAGAATCAACCCGCCGACCTCAATGCCGAGCCGCCGGGCGCTGGCAACCAGCCGGCCGGTTTCCGCCAGCGCCATCTCCGTGGGAATGGTCACAGGGAGCAGGCGACATTGCCGCGGGTCATGCAGCAGCGCCCGCAGATTTTTTATGCCGCGCGAAACCCGCACCAACTCGGCCGATACTTTGGGCATCCGCAGCACCGGCTCGAACTTCAGAATCACGGCGAACAAGGCCTGAATCCACTGCTCGATGATCTGGGGCAACTCCAACAGCCGAAGAAGGTGCCCCGTGGGCGCCGTGTCGAGAACGAGCAAATCGAACTTTCCAGATTCCAACTGCTCGCTGACGCGAATGAGGGCCATCACTTCGTCCAAGCCGGGGGGAGCCAAATCCAGCAACCCGTACATCGCCTCCTGGTCAAAGGTCAGATCCAGGCCGGGAAGGATCGCGGAAAGAAACTGCTCCACCTCCTGGCGGTAAAGGTCGCGAAACGCGACAA
>JBEKXM010000529.1:0-3642 GCA_049512115.1 Tepidisphaeraceae bacterium
GCTAAAAAACACTAAAAACCAACACGAAGCACATCCTAAATTAGTCCAATCAGTTCTCCGCGCCTCCGCGCCGCCGCGCGAGCTATTTCTGCGATGCCACCGGGCGACATCAGCTTCGGTGATTTCATGTTATACTTCGGCCTCCCGTTCATTGGTTGCAATCCTATGGAAAAAAATCTCCTTCGTCTTGGCCATTCCCCGGACCCCGATGACGCCTTCATGTTCTATGGGCTTGCCAAAGGCCTGCTGGACACCGGCCCATACCGGTTTGCGCACGTCCTCCAGGACATCCAAACGCTCAACCAGCGGGCTCGCCGCGGGGAGTTGGAAATCACCGCCATCTCGGTCCACGCCTATCCATACGTGGCAGACCGTTATGCGCTGACCAGTTGCGGCAGCAGCATGGGCGATCAATACGGGCCGATGGTCATCACTCGCCAGCCCACAAAAATCGCCGATCTCAAAGGCAAGACCATCGCCATCCCCGGCGAACTCACCACCGCATTCCTCGCCCTCCAGCTATGTCTCGGCAAAGCCGGCGAGGCATTCCGGGCCGTGCCCGTTCATTTCGATCAAATCCCCAAATATGTCAAAGACGGCAAGGCGGATGCCGGGCTGATTATCCATGAGGGGCAACTCACCTATCGGCAATCCGGCCTGCACCTGGTCGTCGATCTCGGCGTCTGGTGGCACGAGCAAACCGGCTTGCCCCTTCCCCTGGGCGGCAATTGTATTCGGAAAGATTTGGGCAAAAACGTCTGTCAGGAGGTCACGAACATTCTCAAAAAGTCGATCCAGTTCAGCCTCGATCATCGCAGGGAGGCGGTCGAATATTCCCTGCAATTCGGCCGCGATTTGAACAGCAAACTGGCCGACGAATTCGTCGGCATGTACGTGAACGATTGGACGCTCGATTACGGTCCCCGTGGCCGCGAAGCGATCTCAACGCTTCTCAAACGCGGGGCGGATGCCGGCCTCGTGCCGAGCATCGGCCAAATCGAATTCGTAACGGCAACATGAGATTGAATTGGTCATTAGTCATTGGTCATTTGTCATTTGCAAGACAATTCGGAATCGGCGATACCAATGACAAGTGACAAATGACCCGTCGCATTTCCCACCTTGGCAGGCCCCCATTTCTCACGCCACCGCCGTCATTGACAGGGCCGTCTTTCCTTCCTTGATGCGCTCGATCTGCGCCCCCACGGCCGCGAGCTTTTGCTCGATCTTTTCGTATCCGCGATCGATGTGATAAACGCGGTCGATGCGCGTGGACCCCTTGGCGACCAATGCCGCCAACACCAGCGCGGCGCTGGCGCGCAGGTCGCTGGCCATCACGTTGGCCCCTTGCAGTTCGCGCACGCCCTGGATGATTGCCGTCGGACCCTCCTTGCGAATCCGGGCGCCCATGCGGTTCAATTCGCCCACGTGCAGGAACCGGTCGGGGAAAATCCGCTCCGTCACCACGCTGATTCCATCCGACAGGCAAAGCAGCGCCATCAGCTGCGCTTGCAAATCCGTGGGGAATCCCGGGTAGGGCTGGGTGGTCATCTCCACCGGGTTGATTCGCCGCGCCGCCGTGACGTAAACCGTCCCGTTTTCCCGCTGCGTTTGCACGCCCACTTCGTCCAGCCGATCCGTCACCGCGATCAGATGATCCAGGGCGCAATGCTTGAGCGCCAATTCCCCATTGGTGATGGCCGCGGCGATCATGAAGGTGCCGCACTCGATCCGGTCGGGGATCACCCGATGCTCGGCGCCGACCAGCTTTTCGACGCCCTCGATGCGAATTTCGGGCGTCCCGTGCCCTTTGATTCTCGCCCCCATCTTGATGAGCATGTCGGCACAGTCCGAAACCTCCGGCTCGCATGCCGCCCCCACCAGGATCGTTTCACCATCGGCAAGCGCCGCGGCGCACATGACGTTGATAGTCCCCAGGACCGTCGGCCCCAACGCCCCGCCGAGATACATCCGGCATCCTTTGAGCCGGCCGCGCACCTCGCCCACGATGTTCCCGTTCTCCATCCGGAAATGCGCCCCCAACTTCTGCAAGCCGCGCACGTGCAAATCCACCGGCCTGTCGCCAATCGCGCACCCCCCCGGCATGCTGACGATCGCCTTGCCGCGCTTGCCCAGCAGCGGACCCAGCACGCAAATGCTGGCGCGCATCGTCTTGACGATTTCATATCGCGCCTCGCATTGCGTCTCGTCCTGGACTTGGATATCCAGCGGCCCATTGAGCGCCGGACCCACCAAGGTATCGGGGTCGGCCGGCTCGTGCCGGTAAACATGGCACCCCAGCTCCCCCAGCAGCTTGGACATGGAATCGATGTCCAATAGCCTGGGAACGCCTTTGAGCGTGCTTTTCCCCTCGGCCATCAGGCACGCCGCCAGAATGGGAAGCGCGGAATTCTTGCTGCCGCTGACTTCGATTGTCCCCTTAAGCCGATGCCCACCGTGGATGAGAAAGCTATCCATGTCTGCCCGTCCTTAGGCCGGAAAAGCCGCTGAGCGCGGCGTTTCCCTAAGCCCGAAACGTCTCGGCAAAAAGCGGAAGGGCTGGCCCTCCGCAACCACCGGAAAAACCGTTCGGTCTATCGGCCAGTCCATTGGCCGACGATCAATATCAATATTGCCCTTGGCTGCCGGACCCGTTATCGGTCTGGCCGCCAAGGCAACTCCGCTATTGTGGACTTGGACTGTCGGGATTTCAAGGAGAGAAACGGAAGAATTGACTATTTCCTATTGCCTATTTCCTATGGAAAGATGAGCCGCGCAATTCTTTCCTCAATAGGCAATTGGCAATAGGCAATAGGCAATAGGCATTCTGCCATTCACGTCCACACGGGCGGCGGAGCGATCTCGTCCGCCGGACGCGGGCCGGGATCGGGCTTTCCACTGGTCGATAGCCGGCTCTCGGCAATGACGTGCATGTCACGATCGCAGGTGATCTGGCAACTGAGCCGCAATCCGTGGATCGCCCCCAGCCCCCGGGCCGACAAGACCGACCGCTCGGCGTGCGTCACCTTATCCGGCTCGCCGGAAATGAACCTCACCCGGCACGTCGTACACTTGCAGTTGCCGCCGCAAGCGTGCATCTGGTCGATTCTCGCCTCGTCCACCAGCGCCAGCACCAGCCGCTTCCCGGCCGGAACCTCAAACGTCCCCACGCCTTCCACCGTCAATTTCGGCATTCAAAACTCCTCGTCGGCGATCAGAACATCCTCCAACGGATTTTCGGCGATTCTTCGCGCCAGGTCAAAGACCGCCAATCTATCTGCCCGGATATCGAAAACAACCGACGAGATGATCGTTCACCATGCCGACGGCCTGCATGAACGCATAACAGATCGTCGAGCCGACGAAGTTGAAGCCGCGCCGCTTCAGGTCTTTGCTCATCGCGTCGGATTCCGGCGTGCGGGCCGGCAAGTCGCGCATGTTTCGCCAACCGTTCACGCGCGGCTGCCCGCCGACGAACTGCCAGATATATGCGTCGAAACTCCCAAATTCCCGCTGAACTTCGAGAAACGACCTGGCGTTTCGCGCGGCCGATTCAATCTTCAGCCGATTGCGAATGATCCCGGCATCCTTCAGCAGCCGCGCGACATCATGACGGCCATACGCCGCCACCTTCACCGGATC
>JBEKXM010000530.1:0-3627 GCA_049512115.1 Tepidisphaeraceae bacterium
CTGTCAGGATGAAAATAGGCGGAGCCATGGTCCCCTTCGATGACCGTGATCGTGCCGCCCCGCTTCAAATGGGTTTTCAGTTTATGCAGCGCCTCGACCGGCCGCGAGAGATGCTCCAGGACAAAACACAAGAAAATGTGGTCGAAGGAGTCTGGCCCATAGGGCAAATTGAAAATGTCCGCCTGTTCAAATTGGACATTGGTCAGACCTGCCGCCTTTGCCTTTCTCCTGGCTTCGGCGACGGAAGCTTCGGATAGATCGACGGAGGTGATCAAGGCATCCGGGCTGCTCCTGGCAAGGGTGATGGTTTGCGCGCCGACGCCGCAACCGGCCTCCAGAACGCGGCTTCCGGCCGGATAGGAGGTGTCGGAGTGGAGCAACTCGACCAGGGTGGATGCCTGGTCCTGCAAACGCGTGTTTTCCCGCTGATCGTAGCCGTGAACGTATGCCTTTTTCATGTTTGCCGTTGTGTGCCGAACGCCGTCGACGGGGATCCGATCACCAAAGCCCGAACCGCCAAAACCTTCGCCTGCCAAACCGACTCTGTAACATCAAAAACCGTCTCGTGGCCTATGCAACCCATCATCGACCGCTCATCCCCTGTGATGGGCTTTGAAACAGTTGATCAGGCCATTGGTGGATGAATCGTGGCTGGCGATTTCGCCGGGCTGATGGATCTCGGGCAGGATCGCCTTGGCGAGCTGCTTGCCAAGCTCGACGCCCCACTGATCGAAGCTGTTGATGTTCCAGATGATCCCCTGCACGAAGATCTTGTGTTCGTACAGCGCGATCAGCGCGCCGAGGGTTTGCGGGGTGAGTTTCTGGAAGAGGATGCTGTTGGTCGGCTTGTTGCCGGCGAAAATCTTGTGGGGGGTGAGCTTGTCCTGCTCGGGTCCGGTGATTCCCAATTTGGCGAGTTCCGCGCGGACTTCGGATTCGGTCTTGCCCTTCATGAGCGCTTCAGTCTGGGCGAAGAAATTCGACAGGAGGATGGCGTGATGCTCGCCGACGGGGTTTTGCGATTCGATTGGAGCGAGGAAATCGCAGGGGATGAGCTTGGTGCCCTGATGGATGAGTTGGTAAAAGGCGTGCTGGCCGTTGGTGCCGGGCTCGCCCCAGATGACGGGGCCGGTGGAATAATCGACGAAATGGCCGTCGCGGTCGGTGCTCTTGCCGTCGGATTCCATGTCGCCCTGCTGGAAATAGGCGGGGAAGCGATGGAGGTATTGATCGTAGGGAAGGATCGCCAGGCTCTGAGCGCCGAAGAAGTTATTGTACCACACGCCGAGAAGGCCGAGGATCACGGGGAGATTTTTTTCAAGCGGAGTGGTGCGGAAATGCTCGTCCATCGCGTGCGCGCCGGAGAGCAGTTGCTCGAAATGATCCATGCCGACGTAGACGGCGATGGACAGGCCGATCGCGGACCAGAGCGAATATCGGCCGCCGACCCAATCCCAGAATTCGAACATGTTCTGCCTGTCGATGCCGAATTTGGTAACTTCCTCTTCGTTGGTGGAGAGGGCGACGAAATGTTTGGCGACGGCGGAGGGGTTTATTGCGGCGGCGACGAACCAGTCCCTGGCGGTCTGAGCGTTGGTGAGAGTTTCCTGAGTGGTGAACGTTTTGGATGCGACGATGAAGAGCGCGGTTTGGGGATCGAGGATTTTCAGTTTTTCGGCGATGTCGGCGCGATCGACGTTGGAGACGAAATGCACGCGCAGGCCGGGCTTGCCGTAGGGTTTGAGGGCTTCGGTGACCATGACGGGGCCGAGATCGGAGCCGCCGATGCCGATGTTGACGACGTCGGTGATGGGCTTGCCGGTATAGCCCTTCCATTGGCCGGACCGGATGGCATCTGAGAATTGTCGCATGTGGCTGAGGACGGCGTTGACGGCGGGCATAACGTCCTGGCCGTCGACCCGGATTGGGCGATTGGAGCGGTTGCGCAGGGCGACGTGGAGGACGGCCCGGCCTTCGGTGATGTTGATTTTTTCGCCGCGGAACATGCGGTCGCGCCAATCCTCGATTCTGGCATGGCGGGCCAGGTCCAGGAGGAGCCGCAAGGTTTCGTCGGTGATGCGATTTTTGGAGAAATCGAGCAGAATGTCGCCGAAGCGCAAGGAGAATTTCTCGAATCGTTTTGGGTCCTGGGCGAAAAGGTCGCGCATGTGGACGGAAGAGATTTTCTGGTAATGAGCGGACAGGGCTTTCCACGCGTTGGATTGGGTGAGGGAACTCATGGAGATAAGATATAACCCGGTATCGGAAATCGGACAATGAATATCGCGCTGGTCATTTTCCGCGGCGAGGAAGAGCGAGGCGGCGCGGAGCGTTACACGGCCGATATCGCGGCGGCACTGGCGGCGCGCGGGCATGGCGTTGACCTGGTCTCGACGCGGTTCGGGCGGGGAATCCCGGGAGTGAACTTCGTTCCCATCGCCGCCCAATCGCCAACCCGCGCCGGGCGATATCTGGAGTTCCTCAATCATCTCGACGCGCATCTGGCCGGGCGGAAATACGACCTGGTGCATTCGATGCTGCCGGTCCGCCGGTGCGACCTGTACCATCCCCACGCCGGCATGGCCAAGGCGGCGCTGCGGACGCACGAGTCGCGGTCGGCGGGCGCCGCGCGGGCGCTGGCCCGGCTGGCCAACCGGCTCAATCGCAAACGCCGGCTTTTCGCGCAGGTGGAAGATGATTTGATTCACGGCCCGCAAAAACCGATCGTCCTGTGTCTTTCCGATTATGTGAAAGGGATGATCCTGCGGCATTATCCGGACATCTCGGATCAACTCGTGACGCTGTTCAATGGGACCGACCTGACGAGATTCGATCCGGCCGGTCACGCGGCGGCAAGAAAGACGATCCGCCAGCGATTCGGAATTCCATCCGAGGCGACGGTGGCGCTAATGATCGCGCAGTATTTTGAGCGCAAAGGATTGGCCGAGGTCATTGCCGCGACCGCGAATATCGCCAAGACGTCTGGGGGCGCGGGTCCGTTCGTCGTGGTGGTGGGCAAGGACGACCCCGCGCGCGGCCGTCAACAGGCCAAACGACTGGGCGTCCAAGACAGGATCATCTTCGCCGGGCAAACCGAATCGCCGGCAGATTTCTACGCCGCCGCCGATTTCTTCGTGCTGCCCACCCGACACGATTCATGCAGCCTGGTCGCCCTGGAAGCCCTGGCCATGGGATTGCCGGTCATCAGCACCGTCTTCAACGGCGCCTGCGAAATCATGACGGATGGCCGGCATGGATACGTTCTGCCCAATCCGGCGGACGTGGAAGCGTTGACGACGGCCATGTCGAATCTTCTCGATCCCAATACGCGGCAAAAGATGAGCCAGGCGTGTCTGGCGTTGAGGCCAAGCCTGTCGTTCGAGGCTCACATGGATCGGTTGGAGGAGATTTGCCGGGCGCGATGCCGATGACCTTTTAAGACCATTGAATACTACCGATATCGGTAGTATCATAGATGGTGGAAGGGAGCCATGAGGCTTCATTGGAAATTTGAATGGAATCGACGAAAAGCCAAGCTGAATATCCGCTGTCATGGAGTGTCGTTTGACGAGGCGGCCACGGTGCTCGCCCAGGAGAACGCTGACATCCATTTGATCGAGGAGTACG
>JBEKXM010000531.1:0-3620 GCA_049512115.1 Tepidisphaeraceae bacterium
TCCACGCTCGCAAGCCCGACGCGGACATCTTTCGGCTGGCGCTGGACATCGCCCAGGCGCCAGCGCGGCAGGTAGTCTATATCGAAGACACCCCGATGTTCGTCCAGATCGCGGAAGGTCTGAGGATTCGAAGCATTCTTCACACTAGCTACAAATCCACACGCGCGAAACTAACCGCACTCGGACTAGAGATTATCGAATGATTGATCCTCCAAAAGATCCCATAATCCAGCGCTCACTGCACGGCGGGCGGGGCTTTGACATGCCGCCGCAAACCGTGCGACGCTGCCTGACCGAGAAAACCATATCTCCGCGCATGGTGGGGCGTGCCGATGATTGGAACACCGTCCAGGACATAACGGCACACAATGGGGGACTGGGGATTCACATCGCCGATCTAACGACCAAAGCGCTTCCCGAAGGAAAGCAGTTCAGATTCACCTTCTACTGTCCGGACGCTGATTATTGGAAAGGTGCGGACTTCGTCGTTCGCGTCGGCCCCTTGCGACGGGGTGGGACTACCTCTGCTGAAGGGAGTAAAACTAATGCAAAATAAGACGCAGACTGACCGGAAACACTTTGTCTATCTCGCCGCCGCCATTTCGGCGCTGGGCGGCATGCTCTTCGGCTATGACATCGGTGTCATCTCCGGAGCCATCCTGTTCATCAAGAAACAATTCTCTCTCTCCTCGGGGATGGAGGAAATCGTCGTCAGCTCGGTCCTGCTGGGATGCCTCGTCGGCGCGTTAGTCGGAGGATTCCTGGCCGACCTCTACGGACGGCGGAGATTATTGCTTAGCACCGCAGTCGTTTTCATTTTGAGCGCTGTCGGGGCGGCTCTGGCGCCGGGCACGTCATGGCTGATTGTCGCCCGATTCTTTGCGGGCACCGCCATCGGCGTCGCTTCGTTTGTCGCGCCGCTTTACATTTCCGAGGTTTCCCCGGTTGCCATCCGGGGAAAGCTCGTTTCGCTCAATCAACTCGCCATCACCTGCGGCATTGTCATCTCTTATGCCATCGACTACGCCTTCGCCGGGTCCCAGGCGTGGCGTTGGATGTTTGCGTTCGCGGTGATTCCGGCGGCCGCATTCGGAATTGGATTGATGTTCATTCCCAACAGCCCGCGATGGCTGGTCGGCCGCGGACACATGGATCAAGCCCGGACCGTGATGAAGCGGCTTCGCGCCCCGGAACTGGTCGAGGGCGAACTCAGCGAGATTCAGCGGAGCGCGGCGCAGCAGAAGGGGCACTGGTCCGAACTGTTCAGTCCGTACTTGCGCGTGGCGATGATCGTAGGCGTTGGACTGGCGATTGCGCAGCAAATCACCGGCATCAACACGATCATCTATTACGGCCCGACTATTTTCAAGTTTGCCGGCATGTCTTCGTCGTCGGTGGCGATTCTGGCCAGCGTCGGCGTCGGAGTGATCAACGTCGTAATGACCGTGGTGTCCCTGCAACTGATTGACCGAATCGGGCGGCGGCCGCTTTTGCTCATCAGCCTGGCGGGAATGACGCTGAGTCTGTTCGTTTTGGGGCTGGCGTTTTCGCTGCCACAATTGACCAGCAGCCTGGGAGTGATCGCAGTGGTCGTGGTCATGACCTACGTCGGTTCGTTCGCGGTGGGAATGGGGCCGATTTTCTGGCTGTTGATTTCGGAGATGTATCCGTTACGCATCCGGGGCCGGGCCATGAGCGTCGCGACCGTCGCCAATTGGGGCGCCAACTTGATCGTGGCTTTGACGTTTTTGACGCTCACGCAAGTCCTCGGCAAAGCCGCCACGTTCTGGTTGTACGGGGCCATTAGCGTCGGAACATGGATCTTTTCGTTTTTCCTGGTGCCGGAAACCAAGGGCAAAAGCCTCGAACAGATTGAAGCCCACTGGCGGTCGGGAAAGCCTGCACGGGCATTATGAAGGCCTGGCAAAGCGGATATGATGCGCACCCTTTCTAAAACTACAAAATGACGAAGGATTCATCCATGAAACCGGCTAACCCACGCATCCTGACGATCAATGGCGGCTCGTCGAGCATCAAGTTTGCGCTCTACCAGGTTGGCGAACCGCTGAAGCGAGGGCTTTATGGAAAGGTTGACCGCATCGGCCAGAGCGGGACGAATCTGACGTTCAATGACCCGACCAGGAAACAGCCGGAGAGCCGCAAACTCGCCGCCGCGGATCACAAATCAGCGGCGAATTCCCTGATTGATTGGCTGGAAAAGCAGAATGGTTTCGAAGCGGTCCGGGCGGTGGGACACCGGGTGGTCCACGGCATGAAACATACCGAGCCTGAATTGGTCACCCAAGAGTTGCTGGATGAATTGCATCGCATCAGTCCAAACGATCCGGATCATCTGCCCCGCGAGATCGAGCTGATCGAGACGTTCCGCCAGCGTCATCCGAAACTGCCGCAGGTGGCGTGCTTTGACACGGCGTTTCACCAGACGATGCCACGCATGGCCAAGCTGCTGCCGATTCCGCGCCGCTTCGACGCCAAGGGAATTCAACGCTACGGTTTCCACGGTTTGTCCTACGCTTATCTGATGGAAGAACTCGCGCGCCTCGGCGATCCGGCGGCAACTAAAGGCCGTGTGATCCTCGCACATCTCGGCAACGGCGCGAGTCTGGCCGCCGTGCGCGACGGCAAGAGCATGGACACCAGCATGGGCTTCACGCCGACGGCGGGATTGGTGATGAGCACCCGCTCCGGCGATTTGGATCCCGGCCTGGCTCCGTATCTCGCGCGCACTGAACAGATGACCACCAAACAATTTTACGTAATGGTCAACCACGAGTCCGGGCTGCTCGGCGTTTCGGAAACCAGCTCCGACATGCGCGACCTGCTCGACCATGAAACGCAGGACGTGCGGGCGGCGGAAGCCGTGGCGCTGTTTTGTTATCAGGCAAAAAAATGGATCGGCTCCTTCGCC
The DNA here is from genome assembly GCA_049512115.1 of Tepidisphaeraceae bacterium. GTDB lineage: Bacteria > Planctomycetota > Phycisphaerae > Tepidisphaerales > Tepidisphaeraceae > PALSA-1353. Next base: position 2,930 of record JBEKXM010000531.1, read on the forward strand.
GCAGCGCTCGGTGGATTGGATACGCTTGTCTTCGCCGGAGGCATCGGCGAAAACGCGCCACTCGTCCGCGCGCGCATCTGTGAAGGGCTGGACTTCCTCGGCATTGAACTGAATGAAGCTCGCAATGAGGAAACGGCGGGGGTGATTTCCACGAACGCCAGCCGGGCCGCGGTTCGGGTCATTCGCACGGACGAAGAACTGATGATTGCGCGCTCGGTCCTGCGTTCCTGTCCGGCGATCAACGCAGGGAAAGGGAAAATAAATTAGCATTGATCCTAGCCGCAATCGCAATCTGGAACATCAATCGAACATCATGAAAGCCACACAAAAGCTGCACAACTTGGGCCAGAGCCTCTGGCTCGACAATATCACCCGCGACCTGCTGAACAGCGGCACGCTCAAACGCTACATTGGCGAGTTGTCGGTGACCGGGTTGACCTCAAACCCGACAATCTTTGATCACGCCATCAAGAGTTCCGCCTACGACGTTGCCATCCGCGAGGGGCTGGACAAGGGGAAATCCGGCGAGAGCCTGTTTTTCGATCTGGCACTGGACGATCTTACCCGCGCCTCCGACCTGTTCCGGCCAGTTCACGACCGCACGAATGGCGTGGACGGATGGGTATCGCTGGAGGTGTCGCCGCTGCTGGCGCATGACACGGCCAGCACCATCGCCGCCGCCAAGAAACTT
>JBEKXM010000532.1:0-3618 GCA_049512115.1 Tepidisphaeraceae bacterium
CAATTCCGCGTAGGACCGCGCCACCCGCTCCGGGGTCTGCAACAGTCCCTCCCGATCGGGGTTTTCCCCGACGGCAAACAATATTTCCCGCACCGCCCGCTCGATGCGGGCCATGTCAACCCCGTTTGGAAATTTCGCGTTCTCCGACATATTTGCTCCTCTTGCCGCAAAATGCGATTATAGGCGGTTTCCCCGCCTGCAAATACCCCGGTCGGCATTTCAATCCACTCTGGCCAAAGCGCTAAAATATAGGACAATTTGTATCACTCCGCCATTTGCCAGCCGACTCGCTTCGCCTTAACCTGTTTCTCCCTGTTCCATCCTGAACGGCCGGACGATTTATGCTTAGATCAAAGCTTCTGCATCCCGAAATCCTGGGAGGCCTGGCTTCAGCCGGCCATCTGGCCAAGGTGTTGATCGCCGACGGCAACTACCCCAGCAGCACCAAGCCCAATCCGCGGGCAAAAATCGTCTGGGCCAATTTCACCCCCGGCATCGTCGATGCCTGCACCGTCCTTCGCCTGATCTGCGGGCAGGTTCCCATCGAGGCCGTCCAAGTCATGGCCCCGGCGCGCTCCGGAATGTACGCCATGGCCCACGATCCACCCATCTGGGAGGAATTCCGCAAAATTCTACGCCAGGACGGCGGCTTCTGTGGCGAGCTTGTCCAGCTCCAAAAGCCCGAATTCAACCTTCAGGCCCAGACCGAAGACCTCGCACTGATCGTCGCCACCGCCGAAACTCAGATTTACGCAAACATTCTTCTTACCATCGGAGTCGTTCAATAGAGGAGTTAAACGCTATGAAAACTGAAAACCGTCCGACTGGATTGGGCACGAAACCCAGTTTTGGATTTGGCGACCGCCTGGGCCTGGCCACTCCCGGCCACGCGGCGGCGCTAAAACGCACCGGATCGGGAATCCTTCCCATCTTCGCCCAGCAATCCATCCGCGAGATGACCCGCACCAATCGCACGCCCCAGCAGGTCATGGAGGATGCCCAGACCGGCCTGCGACAGGCCGGCTATACCGGCATCCAGGGCGCCGATGCCGATCATCTCAAAATCCCCGCCGACGTCGATCGCACCGCCCAGGCTGGGTTTGTCTTCTTCACCATCGACCCATCCGGCGAAGTCGATGCCCACGCCGATGATTACAACCCCGACCAGCTTGCCGAGAAATTCAAGCCCATCGCCGGCGAAATTGCCTGGCTTGGCCAGTACGAAGGCAAGAAGATCAAGCTGGCGACGGGCACGGCGATTGATTTTTCCCCGGCCGTTTGCCGCCGCGCCGCCGTCAAGTATGGCAAGGCCATCGCCATGGCCATTCAATTGGCCAGGCACATCGAGAAAACCGCCAAAAAACTCAAGCAGCCTTTTGAAATCGAGTTGAGCGTGGACGAAACGCCCAAGCCCACCACCCTCGCCGAGCATTACATCATCGCCGATCAGTGCGCCAAGTCCGGGATGAAGCTCGTCAGCCTCGCCCCGCGATTCATCGGTGATTTCGAGAAGGGCGTCGATTACAAGGGCGACGTCGCCGCCCTGGAAAAATCCCTCGCCGACCATGCCGCCATCGCCCGGCAGCTCGGCCCCTACAAGCTCAGCCTCCACAGCGGATCGGATAAGATTTCGATTTATCCGTCGCTCGCCCGCGCCACCGCCGGCCTGTTCCACGTCAAGACTGCCGGCACCAGCTATCTCGAGGCCCTGCGCACCGTCGTTCGCGTCGATCCCAAACTCTTCCGCGAAATCGTGAAGCTTTCCCGCTCGCGCTACGACACCGACCGGGCCACCTATCACGTCTCGGCCACCCTGCAATCCGCAAAGCCCGCCGACGAAATCTCCGATGCCCGCGCGTTGGAAAAGGCCTACCTCGGACTATGGTCCGACACCCCCAAAGGCAAGGGCCTGTCCGATCCCGCCCGCCAGATCGTGCACTGCACCTTCGGTTCCGTCCTTTGCGATCCAAAGCTCGGACCCCAGGTCAAGCAACTCGTCGCCGAGAATCAGGCGCTCTACACGCAGATCCTCGACGAACATTTTGGGAAACATCTCGAGGCGCTTAAGGCGGGAATGTAATCCAATCCCCGTTTAGCCGCGTCGCTTGCGACGCGCGTCCATGACAAGGAACAAAGGAACCCCCATGCTCACCATTCGTAACCCCAAAGACACCAAGTTCGATCTTATTAGCCTCGGCGAATGCATGATTCGCCTTTCTCCGCCGGCGCACGGGCGGATTGAATTTGCCAATACCCTGGAAGTCTGGGTCGGCGGCGGCGAATACAACGTCGCCTACGCCCTGGCCCGCCTGGGTCTGCGCACCGGATTCGCCAGCCGGCTCGTGGACAACCCCGTCGGCCGGATCATCCTCAACCACGCCCGCAGCGTCGGCATGGACGTCAGCCATGTCGCCGTCGCCAAGTACGACGGCGTCGGCCGCGCCGACCGCATCGGCCTGAACTTCACCGAGGTCGGCACCGGCGTCCGCGCCAGCGTCACCATGTACGACCGCGGACACTCCGCCGCCAGCAACCTCAAGCCCGGAATGATCGACTTCAAAAAAATCTTCAAGGACCAGGGCGCCCGCTGGCTCCACACCGGCGGGATCTTCACCGCCTTGTCCGACGGCTCGGCCGCCGTATGCAAGGAGGCCATCCTCGCCGCCAAGGAGTCCGGCACCATCGTCAGCTACGATTTGAATTTCCGCTCCAAGCTCTGGACCAGTCAAAAGGCCCAGCAGGTCACCAAGGAACTGGTCCCCCATCTCGATTGCATCATCGGCAACGAGGAGGATTTCCAAAAAGTCCTCGGCTTCGAGGTCGAAGGCGTCGACGAACATCTCTCCGCCCTCGACACCTCCGCCTACAAGAAAATGGTCGAGAAAGTGGTGAAGACTTATCCCAACGTGAAAGTCGTCGGCACCACTCTCCGCGAGGTGAAGAGCGGCCTGATCAACAACTGGTCCGCCATCCTCTACGTTGACGGAAAATTCTACGAGAGCCGACGCTTCGACAACCTCGAGATCGAGGACCGCGTCGGCGGCGGCGACGGCTTTTCCAGCGGATTCGCCTACGGCTTCCTCACCGGCAAGACCCCGCAGGAATGCGTCGATCTCGGCGCCGCCCACGGCGCCCTGCTCCAGTCCACCCGCGGCGACACCAGCCAGATCGATCTGGAAGAATTGACCCACGTATTCAAGGGAGGAAGTGCGAGAATCAAGCGATAATCGAAATTCAATTGCCTATTGCCTATTGAAAAAGGCACCGGGCAAAGACGACTCCCCCCGTCTTTCAATAGGCAATAGGCAATAGGCAATAGGCAATTTTTTCCCCCGGAGCCCCCAAAATGCGAATCCTATTAACCACCACCAGTTTCCAGGACACCCCCGGCCCGCATCACGAGGCCTTGAAGAAATCCGGCTTCGAGATCGTCGCCGCCCGCGGCCCGCTCACCGAAACCCAAATGCTCGATCACGCCAAGAGCGGCTTCGACGGATTTCTCAACGGCGACGACATCATCACCGCCAAGGTCATCGACGCCGCCCTCCCGCGCCTTCGCGTCATCGCCAAGTACGGCATCGGCCTCGATTCCATCGACGTCAAATATGCCACCGCCAA
>JBEKXM010000533.1:0-3608 GCA_049512115.1 Tepidisphaeraceae bacterium
GGGGGCTAACGTTTATTTTTTCTTTTCCCTAATTTTTGGTGTGTGGGTGGTTGTTGGTTCGGTGTTCATAAATTTCCCCTTCCCACCCCCCCCCAACCACACAACACTCAACGCTCAACATCGAAGTGAAAGCCCCGTCCAAAGCCCCGGACGGATTTCGGTTTTTTTACTTTTTCCCCCTCCCGCCGTACCTTCCAGGCATGAACGTCAAGCTTTTGGATTTGCAGGCCCAATACGCGCCGATTCGCGAAGAAATTCGCCGGACGCTGGATGAGGTGTTCGATCAGCAGTCCCTGGTGCTGGGCCCGAACGTCGAGAAATTCGAGAAAAACCTGGCGGCGTATTGCGGCACGAAGCACGCCATCGGCGTCAGCAGCGGCAGCGACGCGCTGTTGTGCTCGCTCATGGCCATCGGCATCAAGCCGGGCGACGAGGTCATCTGCCCGACGTTTACCTTCTTCGCCACCGCCGGCGCCATCGCCAGGTTGGGCGCAAAAATAGTCTTCGCGGACATCGATCCGGCGACATTCAACGTCGATCCGGCAAAGCTCGCCGCGAAAATCACTCCCCAAACCCGCGCGATCATTCCCGTCGATCTGTTCGGCCAATTGGCAAATCTCGACGCGGTCAACGAGATCGCCCAGAAACACGATCTGAAGGTGATCGAAGACGCCGCCCAGGCCATCGGCGCTCGCCGGCACGGCAAGCGGGCGTGTTCAACCGTCTTCGCCGGGTGCCTGAGCTTTTATCCGACGAAGAACCTGGGCGCCTTCGGCGATGCCGGGGCGATCTGCACCAATGACGACTCCTTCGCCGAAATCTGCCGCTTGCTCCGCGTCCACGGGTCGGGACATCAATATTTCCACAAATACGTCGGCGGGATGTTCCGCCTCGCCGCCGTCCAGGCCGCCGTGCTCAACGTCAAATTGAAATACCTGGAAACCTGGCACGAAGGCCGCCGCCGCAACGCGGCGCTTTACGACGGCCTGTTGGCCGGCAGCAAAGTCGTCACCCCCAGGATCGAGCCGGGCAACTGGAGCATTTACAACCAATACGTCGTGCGAATCCCCGACCGCGATCGCGTCAAAAAGACGCTCCAGGAAAAAGGGATCGGCTCGGCGATTTATTATCCCCTGCCGCTGCATTTGCAGGAATGTTTCGCCCATCTCGGCTACCGCGCCGGCGATTTCCCCATCAGCGAACGCGCCTGCAACGAAGTGCTGGCATTGCCCATCTACCCCGAATTGCCCCAAGAGCACCTCCGCTACGTCGCCCAGGAACTGCTGGCGGCCGTCGGCTGAAAATTCCCCGCAAATCCGGCCGGATTTACCGTACTCGGCAATTCCACCGTTTCCCTACAATGAATGGTGATGACCGACAGCCAATCATGGTCGCATCATTTCAAGCCCTACACCCTGACGCACCTTTGCGTGGTGCTGGCGTTCGCGTTGTTGGTGGCCGCCATCGTGGCGATGCGGCGGTCCGGCGAGGTCGCCGACGTCCAGCCGCGCCGCCGTCTGTTCGACAAAACCATCGGATGGTTCGCCCTGGCCACCGCGTGTTTCGTGGAGGCCGCCACCCTCTGGCCCTCACGCTTTGACTACCGCACCTCTTTGCCTCTGTATGTCTGCAACCTCGGCATGTTCATGGCGCCCGGAGCGTTATTGCTTCGTTGGCGGTCGTTGCGGGCGATGACCTATTTCTGGGGTCTGGGCCTTTCCTCATTGAGTTTTATCTATCCCGATCTTTATTTCGGACCGGCGAATTTCCAGTTCTGGGTTTTCTGGGCAGGCCATGCCGCGATCATCGGCCCGGCGATCTATGACATTTCCGCCCGCGGTTTCCGGCCGCACTGGGGCGATTGGCTCTTCGCCGTGAAATTCTCAATCGTCTACCTGGCCGTCATCTTCCCCATCGACGCGATTTTTCATCTCAACTACGGCTACGTCGGCCAATCCTATAAAGGGCAGAGTTCCCCCATGGACATGCTTGGCCCCTGGCCATGGCGCGTGCCCGTCATGTTTCTCGCCGCGATGGTCATTATGCTCTTGCTGGTTCTCCCCTGGATGATGGGTCGAAGGCAATTTACGCAGGGCCTCACTGCCGCCGCCGATCCCGCGGGAACTCCCTTGAATGCCCACGTCCCATAAGGGCCATCCACCCGGAATCGAAGGGCGATCCTCCCGGTTGCCGATAGATGATTTGTCATTAGTCATTTGTCATTGGTCATTTGTCATTGGTCACTTGCAAATGACTAATGACCAATGACCAATGACAATTGACCAATGACAATTGACCAAGGACGCCGTGAGTAATCTGCATCCCCCCACGGTCGCACTGGAACAGGCGCTTCTAAGCCGCCTCAGCGATACGCAAAAACAATTGGACGCGCTGCGCGAGCAACTCACCGAATCACAACGCCTGGCCACCATCGGCACCATCGCCGCCGTCATCGCTCACGAGTTCAATAACCTGCTCACGCCCATCGTCAGCTATTCCAACTTCGCCCTGAAAAGCGCCAAGGGGCCAACCCCGGACATGGAACTCATCTGCAAGGCCCTGTCCAAGGCGTTCGCCAGCGCGGACAAGGCCGGAAAAATCTGCACGGCCATGCTGGCGCTGGCACGCGGCGAATCCTCCTCCGGCAAGGTGGCGGTGCAGACCCTGGTAGATGAATCGCTGGTCGTGCTGGCCCGCGATCCGCAAAAAGACGGCATCGCGCTTCGGGTTCAGATTTCAGGCGATCTGTGGGTTCTGGGCGACAGCATCCAACTGGAGCAGGTGCTGCTGAACCTCCTCATCAACGCCCGGCAGGCCATGCTCGGCAAGGGCGGATCGCTGACCCTCAAGGCTGCCGCGGTGGAAGAAAATGAAATCCGAATTCAGGTGATCGACACCGGCCCGGGGATTCCGGAAAATCTTCTCCCCAAGATTTTCCAGCCGTTTTTCACGACCAAGGGGACGGCCCCCAAGGACGAGTCCCGCGGCACCGGCCTGGGATTGGCGATCTGCAAGGACATCGTCGAGCACCACAAGGGCCGGATCACGGTCGAAAGCCAGGTCGGCAAAGGGACGACTTTCAGCATCTATCTCCCCGCCGCGCCCGCCTAAGAGCTGTATTCAAATCCCCACGTATTCCACGGAACGCCCACGGCGCCGCCGTGGGGATTCGCGCGCGCGGTAAAGACCGTGCCGCCCATACTGATCTTGCGGAAAATGCCGGCGGGATGGAACCGCGTATTGCGCGGATGGGCGCGGATAAGAAATGAATTCATCCGCGTTATCCGCGAAATCCGCGGTTCGATTCTCATTTCTGGTTTGTGCCCCAATCACCTGCCCGCCACGTTTTATCGGACTTTCTCACGTTTTGGTCCCGCCCCGGCCGATAGCAGGGGGTCAGGAGATGTTGTATGCCCGTAACCGTCGATGATTCGCCGCTGCGCGCCGAGGAATTGGGGCTCAGGACGGTGGGACAGGTGCTGGCCCATTTGCAGCGTGAAAAACGGCTGGTCGTGCACGTCCTGATCGACGGGCTGGAGCCGGACTTCCGCCGGCTGGGGGACGTGCGCAAATCGCCGCTCAAGGACCATCACGTTTTCATCGAAACC
>JBEKXM010000534.1:0-3595 GCA_049512115.1 Tepidisphaeraceae bacterium
CAAACAACACCGGGTAGGTCAGCCCGCGGATGCCGTTAAATGATGGCAGTTTCGCTGCGGCTTCTACGATGCGCCGGATTTCATCGTCACTGTAAATGTAGGGCTTTGGCCGCCGATAGGTTTTGGGAATCAATCCTTGGGGCGGCACCTCATGTTTTGGGTCGATGCCGTGCAGCCACTGGGCAAAGAGCCGAACCATCACGAGGCGTTGCGCCCATGTATGCCGGTTCGCACTGCCGAATGTCTTCTGCCACCGCAGGAACAGATCGGTGCTGATGTAATCAGCACCCTGTTGTTCGGCGAATGCGACAAGTTTGCGCAAAATCCGTTCGTCGGCACGCAAAAGATAGCCGAGGCTGCGCCGGATGGTCAGATAGCGATTGAGTTCTCTGGACAAGGTACTCATTGCGCACCTCCGGCCACGGGCCAGGGCTGGGCAACCGAGCGCAGGCCATCTACGTCCAGCCGGGCATACAGCATTGTGGTTGACCGCCTGCGATGGCGGAGCATATCGCCGACCTCTTCAAGGGATGCCCCTTTTCGCACCAGATCTACCGCAAGACTATGCCGCAGAACGTGCGATCCCGAATAAGGGACCGGCGGTCTCAAGCCGGTTCTGGCAAATGCCTGCCTCAGAATCACGTTGAGTACCTGACCGTTCTTAAACGGACGATGGGGTGGCGAGTGCATCACGAATAGTACGCGCGATGTCGTTACGCGATCGAGCTTGATGTAATCAGCGAGTGCCTTGCCCACATCCCGCGGCAGGGGAAGCCGGTCGCGCCTGTCCCCTTTGCCGCGAACGATGATCTCGCCTGCTCTCCAGTCGATATCATCGAGTTGCATGGCGACTACCTCCGGCGCTCGCAATCCCAGTCGGGCTTGGAGCAGCACCATCGCATAATCGCGCCGGGCTGTGGTCCTGCCTGATCGGACCGCCTTGAGCAGGGTTTCCACTTGTTCGGGCGTCAAATGCCGCGGCGGTCTTGCGCCATAACGCTGTGCGACGCTCGGTACGACCAGGGCAAGGTTGGTCGTCGTCTTGCCGGCCTGGAAGAGGTAGAGGAAGAAATTGCGCAGATACGTGGAAGCATTTCTGTCGACCGGTGCCTTGCGTGTCGTTAAGTGCTGCAAGAAGGCAGCGATGTCCGCCGGTCTAATCTGCAACAGGTCTCCGACTTCCTCGCCGAAGTGGAATTCCAGAAAACGGGCGGCGAACTTCCAGCAATTAGAGATCGTTGCCGGTCTCAAACCGCGCTGACGATGCAGATAAGTCTCAAACTCTCGCCTCAGTTCAGCGCGGGCCAGTTCCTTGGCCGTGGGCGGCAAAGGAAGTTTTCCAACACCGTGTTCATGGAGGAACCGGACAAAGCGCCTGGCGATAAAGGTGCAATAAATTTTGCTCTTTGGGACAAAGCCAGTTCGCGCAATAAGTTCCACTGCCTGCGCTTCATCCAGAGCCTGGATAGGGATTCCCTCGGCTTCCATCCTTCCGGCGAGGACGCTGACAAAGCGGAGAGAGCGGGCAATCGTACACTCTGCGCAGTTTCGTTCTGAAAGATATTGACGGAAGCGTTCCGGATAGTCGCCAAAAAGTTTTAAAGTAATCTCAGATAACTCATGGTTCACTGCATTTTTTGATTTCGTCATCACTTGCTCCTTTTGTTTGAGGGAGCCAAGTCATAACTGAAATCGAATGCGTAAAGCCGCAATATTATGCCGAACAGCCGCGCCGGAATGCCTTACACTCCGAATGAATCTACGTCCGGCGCGGCATAATCCCGGTAGCGGCATTATGGATGAAGTCCGCGGCGCGCTGCGCGTGAGCGGCGGCGGTGAAGATGGCGCGGGAATCGTGCTTGAGGACCTCCAGCCAATTGGCGATGTAAGAGACGTGATCTTCGCGCGGCTCTAACGCCAGTTCAAGGTCAGCGCACAAGAATGCGGAGCCCAGCTCGGCGACCAGTTCTTCCTGGGCGTAAGCGTTGCTGCCGAAACGGTGGCCGCCGAAGTCGCGGTCAAGACGGCTCTTGCTGCCGACTGCGTGAGTCAATTCATGCGCCAGCGTGGCGTAATAACTGTCGGCATCGCGGAAGGACTCGAAGGGCGGCATCTGCACAGCGTCGGTCGAGTGGCTGTAATAGGCGCGGTTTCCACCGTGATTGATCACGACGTCTGTGGCGTGCAGGAATTTCTCAGCGCGATCGATGCGGGCGACGGGATCAAGCGTTGGGGCGGCCTTGGCGTAATAGATTTCGGGCAGGCCTTCGATCTGCTCGACGTTAAAAACCGCGTAACCCTTCATGTACGGGATTTCGCGCTCGACATCCTCGCCGGTCTTTTCGTCATGCTCGGTGCGCGTCATGCTGTTGGCGTAAACCACCAGTGAGCCCTTTTCGCCCTTGCGGACGTGCGCGTCGAGTTCGAGAGCCTGGCGGAACGTCATCCAGATGGGCGCTGCGAAATTCTGCGCCGTGGCGGACATCCAGAGGGACAAAATGTTAATCCCGGAATAGGGCTGGCCGTTGTGGCGTAGCGGGCGGGTGATCCTGCCGGCGGCGTGTTCGGCGTTCCAGGGCTTTACCCAGGGCCTGACACCTTGTTCGAGGCTGGCCACGATCTGGGCGGTGATACGGCTGTAGACATCTTGACGGCTGCTGTTCGCTTCGTTTTTCATTTCATTTTCTCCTTTAAAAACAATTTTTTTCTTCGCGAAACCCGCGACGGTTTGGGAGGCGTTCAGCGGCGCGGACCAGTCACAGGGCGAGCGCGAGCGAGTTCATCGAAGACCCTTGACGGGGAGCACCGCTGGAATAACGCCGTTTTGAAGGGCGCGGGTGAGTGGGGAAAAAAATGGAGATGAAAAAGAATTCGGAAGCGGCCAAGCGATGAACACTGCCTTGGTTGCCGCTGCCGGGGTGGTCGGGAATCGGGCGCAGGCGGAAGAAACAGGCTTGCCCCGCCTACAGGAGCGTCATCTGGCGGGCGTTTGTCATGTAGGTTTTGAGTGTTTCGACCATGCGCATGGCGAGGGCGGACTGATTTTGCGGCTGGTAGCCTGTCTGGTCGCGGACGCCTTGGAATTTGGCGATGAGTTCTTTGATACCGGCGTCGATGGCCTCGTCGCGGGTTGTATAGGCGGTGCGGTTCCAGACAGAGGGTGACGATCCGCCGCCGCCAAGACCGTACCAGTAGCAGGCCGCGACGGCATACCAGCCGTTCGGCGCTATGGCGATCCGCAGTTCCCCGTACCATGATTTCTGGCCGTCGAGGTCAATGCGGATTTTTTCGCGTTCGGTGAAGACGCCGCAGTCGTTGCAATGGCTGGCGTCTGGATTGCCCCACCATGCGCGAACTTCTCGCTCGGCCTCGTCGGATCGCCACCATTGTGGATAGCGGTGGCGAATGTCGTTGAGTTTATCGGTAAGGTCGATGACGGTCATGGCTTCCTCATGCTGCCGATGAAGAGTCGCTTCGCGGCGGTCATGTCGGCGAAAACGTCGTCGATATCGACCAGTGTGCCGATGGCGGCGAGATCTGTGCCGCCGCCGAGATAGTCTTGCGCTTCCTTGAGCCTGACAATCAGGTTATCGAG
>JBEKXM010000535.1:0-3574 GCA_049512115.1 Tepidisphaeraceae bacterium
CGGGCGCCGGCCTGCGAGATGGCCTCCGTGGTCGCGATGAACGTGTTGGGGACGGTCAGGACGATGGCCCCCGAGCCGATTCCCGCCGCCATCAGGGCGAAGCGCAGCGCGTCGGTGCCGCTCCCCACTCCGACGCAATGCTCGGTGGCGCAGTAGGCGGCGAAGTCGCGTTCGAACTCCTCCACCATCGGCCCGCCGATGAACCCGGCGGTTTCGAGAGCCCGCGTCAGGACGGAGGACAGCTCTTCCTTCAACTCCCGATGGAGGGTAACCAGGTCGAGGAACGGGATTCTATTTGTATTGGTCAACGCTGCACTCCTCCGCATCGGCGATGCTTCTCAACACCCGCGCCGGATTGCCGGCCACGATCGAATTCGGCGGTACGTTCCGCGTGACGACGCTGCCGGCCCCCACGATGGCATTCTCGCCAACCGTGACCTTGGCCAAAATCGTTGCCCCAGACCCAATCGAAGCGCCTCTCTTGACCAAGGTGGGTTCCACTTGCCAGTCCTTCTCCGTCTGCAACTCACCGCCGGGCGCCGTGGCGCGAGGATAGGTATCGTTGATGAACATCACCCCATGCCCGATGAAGACGTTGTCCTCGGTGGTGACGCCTTCGCAGATGAAGGTATGGCTCGAAATCTTGCAGTTGCGCCCGATTTTCGCGTTCTTCTGGATCTCGACAAACGCCCCGATCTTGGTGTTATCCCCGATTTCACATCCGTAAAGGTTGATGAATTTCGACAGCTTGACGTCTTTCCCCAGCTTGACGTCGGGAGCGATCGAGACGAATTCGCTCACAGGCTGACCGGCCTTCCGCGATCCTTCAACGACCGCCCGGCCGCTTCGAGCAACCGCACGACGCGCAGGCCGGCCGGGCCGTCATTGAACGGCGCTTGGTTCTGATTCACGCAATCGATGAAGTAGTCCGTCTCCACCCTGAGCGCCTCGGTCTGCTCCACCTTAGGAGCCCACATATCTCCCGACCGGTAACTGACCAGCAGATCGTAAACGCTCTGGCCGCCTGCGGAGATGTCGACGCCTTTGTCGTAGACCTTGACTTTTTCGTCGACATCGAGGTCGTTCCAGACCACCATTCTCTTCTCGCCGCCGATCAAAGTGGTTCTGACTTTTACGGGCGAAAGCCAATTGACGTTGATGTGCGCCAACATATTGCCCTTGAAGTAGACCGTCATATAGGCGAGGTCTTCAAGGCCGTTGAGGTGGCATTGGCCGGTGGCGGCGATCGTCTCCGGTTCGGCGCCGATCAGATAGTCCATGATGGAAAGATCGTGCGGCGCCAGGTCCCAGATCACATTGACGTCATGATGAAACAGGCCAAGATTGACCCGCATCGAGTCGTAGTAGTAGAGCTTGCCCAGGCTGCCTTCGTCGATGAGCTGGCGGATTTTCCTTACGGCTCCCGTGAACAGAAACGTGTGGTCCACCATGATCAGCAGGTTCTTGCTGGCCGCCAATTCGATGAGCGTCTCGGCTTGCGCGGCGGTTGAGGTGAACGGTTTTTCGACGAAAATGTGCTTGCCGTTCTCCAAGGCTGCCTTGGCGATCTCGAAATGAGTCCAGACTGGCGTGACCACGGCTACCGCGTCAATGTGCGGAGACGCCGTGATCTCGGAGGGCTCGGATGTCACCAGCGCTGCCGGGAAAGCCTTCCGGGCGCGGGCCAGGGAGGCGGGGTTCTTGTCGCATATCGCGACCAGTTCACAGCCGTCCGCGTTGTGAAAATTCCGGGCCACAATCGGGCCCCAGTAGCCGTACCCTATTACACCCAGGCGAATCATATTGAGCCGTGCGAGATTTTGCGCCGGTTACCAGGCGCCATTTCCGGAGACAACCGCCATCGGCGTTCGCAGCAGGATCTTGATATCGAGCCATAGCGACCAGGACTGGGCGTAGCGGATATCCAAGCGAACCATGTCGTCGAATTTCACTCTGCTGCGGCCGTCCACTTGCCAAAGCCCGGTCATCCCGGGGTTCGCCACCGAAAGACGGGCGCGGTGCCACAGGTTGTAACACTCGGCTTCGTAGAGGACCGGCGGCCGCGGGCCCACCAGCGACATCTCCCCCTTCAATACATTCAGAAACTGCGGCAGTTCATCCAGACTGGATTTGCGCAGGAATCGCCCGATCGGCGTGACCCGCGGGTCGACGGTGAGCTTGTAGGTGGGCTGGCCCTCCGACGGCTGGCTGGCGTTGTCATTCGCCACGAAGCGTTTGACATATTCCCGATGGATGGTTGCGTCGCTATCCACGTGCATCGACCGAAACTTCAGGAAAGTGAACTTTCTGCCGTGCTGGCCCAGCCTTTGCTGGCGGAAGAAGACCGGCCCTTTCGACGTCAGCTTGATGGCAATCGCGATGGCGAAGAACACGGGTAGGCTGACGATCAGCGCGAACAAGCTGCCCACAATGTCCATCAAGCGCTTGGCGGCAAGAGGCAACTTTTTCGGAAAATTCTCGCACAGCAGGTCGTCGTAGAGATCCGATTTCGTGTCGCCCCCAAGGCTTACCTTGTCCCAGTTTTCGGGAAACACGTGGAACGAGAGCCGGATCTCGTTAATCTGGCTGATCGTCAAGGTTCCGGTAAGCGCTTTCGTCACCTTGTTTAGGAGCGCACTGATCACATTCCGGCCATCTAAGTCGGCGCCAAGTTCGGTGAAAACCACCCCTAGGATAGATCCTTCTCGAAACCAGCCCTTGGTATCGGTGTCGCGCGTCGAACGGGATAGCGCCAGCAGTACTTTCTGCAGCGCTTTTTCGTCGCCTTCCGGCTTCAAGAGCTTGGCAGACTCCAGCAGCATCAGCACGAAACTTCTGCCGGAGCGTTCGGTCCGCTTTCGCTCCACAAATAGAGTGCGCGCAAAAAACTCCTGGGACAGGATTCCATAGGTCTCCGCGGGGGCATGCGCACGTGGGGAGTTTCCATTGCCTAGGCGAAGGAGTGACGCGTATTGCAGTGGGCGTGGCACGGTCTGGCTGGCCTCTCGTTCTCGGATTTCGGGCGAATCCGCGAACCCTAGAAGACTGAATTTCGGCAAAGTGTGGGATCGATGCTTGGAAAAACGGAATTGGCGCAAGCTACCGCCATCAGAGTCCCATTTCAGGCTCTTTTTTGGTACCTCAGGCTAGCTTGCCGAATCCCGCCGAAGCTACAGTATCAGCACTTCGATTGCCACAACCTCTGTGAACCCTTGCATTTTCAGCTAAATGCGACTAAGTCGATAGAGAGCGTCGAACCCGTTAACTCAACTCGCTAACCGCCCAGACGCTCAAGAGCTTGATCTCACGCCAAACCGCGTTTCGCTGCCTTGTAATTGCTTGCGTTTTTCCCAAATATTGGGAACGCGGAAGGAATCTTTGGGCGGCGCGCCTACAATTTGGCAAGCCGTACTAAACAGAATCGGAAGTCACTGGTTCTGATTCTTCCCTGGCGCGACGCGACATGCCAGGGTTCTGCCTCTCGGAGCCGAACTGTAGGACACCTGAGTGCTACGATTGTCGAGATAACCAAGCCCCTGGCCGTACCAGGACAGGCAGTCCGTGGTCCGATTCA
>JBEKXM010000536.1:0-3568 GCA_049512115.1 Tepidisphaeraceae bacterium
GCCCCAAAGGAGATCAGCGTCCACCGCAAGGAAGTCTACGACGCCATCCGCCGCGAGAACAAAGCCGCGGCCCAGGTCAAACCCGAGGATCTTTCGGGATTCGGAAAGATCGGTTCCAAAGCGGACAGGGCTTCGCCCTCCGCAGCAGACAGGGCTTCGCCCTCCGCAGCGGACAGGGCTTCGCCCTCCGCAGATGATAACCAGCAGAAGAAATAACTCTCGCCCCGTTTTGCCATGACCGGTAGGCTTCGCCTCCGGCTCAGTCATGGAGGATTGATATGGCCCGTATTGAAACTAACGTCGCGTCGCTGATTGCCCAGAGCTCTCTGGCCAATTCGCAGGCAGCCCTCAGAACGTCATTGCAGCGGCTGAGCACCGGTCTCCGCATCAACAGCGGCGCCGACGACCCCGCCGGTCTGATCGCCAGCCAGGACCTGAAGAGCGAAATCACCGGCATCCAGCAGGCCGTCAACAACAGCTCCCAGGCTACCAACGTCATCACCACCGCCGATGGCGCCCTGACGGAAGTCAGTTCTCTCCTCGACGACATCAATGGTCTGGTCGTCGAATCCGCCAACTCCGGCGCCCTCTCCTCTCAGGAACTTCAGGCCAACCAGCTCCAGATCGATTCCGATGTCCAAAGCATCACCCGAATCTCCGGCACCACCAGCTTCGCCGGCCTGAACCTGCTGGATGGCAGCCTCAACTACATCACCAGCGGCGTGACGACCAGCGCTATCAGCTCGTTGAGCATTTCGCAGGCCAATCTCGGCACCCAAACGTCGATGCCCGTCGACGTGAACGTGATCAGCAGCGCCAAGCTCGCCGATCTCCAGTTCCGCACCAGCGCCATCACCAAGAGCGTCACTCTGGAAATCGGCGGCAACGGCGGCGTCCAGACCCTCTCGTTTGTCAGCGGGACGACCGCGTCGGCGATCGGGTTCGCCGTCAACGGAATCTCCGACAGCACCGGCGTCACCGCCAACCTCATTAACAGCGCCAACGCCGCTTCAGGGATCAATTTCCAAAGCACTGGGTACGGTTCCAGCAGTTACGTGTCGATCCAGGCGCAGACCGGCGTCTTCCAGACCACCGACGCCACCGGCGCCGACAAGGAACGCTCCGTCGGCGCCGATGTCGTGGCCACCATTAACGGCGCGCTTACCGTCGGTAACGGTCTTCAGTTGCAGCTCAATACCTCTTCGCTCGATTTGGATATGACGTTGAGCGACAGCTTCGGCATCGGACAGACCAACTTCGCCATCACCGGCGGGGGGGCCCTCTTCCAGCTTGGAGGCCAGGTCAACAGCCAGCAGCAAGTCAGCATTGGCATCGGGTCGGTTGCCGCCAGTGCCCTTGGAAACAATGCCGTCGGATTCCTCAACGACATTGTCACGGGGGGAAGCGCCTCGATCGTCGGCGGGCGGGCTGAGAAGGCCAGCCAGATCGTTCAGGTGGCCATGCAGCAGGTCGCCGAATTGCAGGGACGCCTGGGCGCCTTTGAGAAGAACACCCTGGAGACCAATTCGGCAAGCCTCCAGGTTACTTTGGAAAACGTGACCGCCAGCGAAAGCGATATTCAGGACGCCGATTTCGCCGCCGAGACCGCCAACCTCACGCGGAATCAGATTCTCGTGCAGGCGGGAACCAGCGTGCTCGCCACCGCCAACAACATTCCCCAGACCGTGCTCACTCTCCTTCAGGGTCATTGATCCTGAAGCATGGACGAAGTGAAATTTTCGCGGACGACCCGGCATGGACGGGCCGTCCGTTTTTGCGCAGCCGCGCCGAATCGGCGTTATCGAACCCTCACGTCATATAATCGCCTGCACGGCGCATAGGCGGCGTGGCGCCCTGCTCTCCCCCTTCCTTTCGGAAATCTTTTCCCAGTCTCGCTAAAGTGCCCCGTTCTCTCCGTCGATACGCCGCCTATGCCGCGCGGAGTTTTGTGATATGCCTCACGCTCGGCGGACTTGCGGGAAAGGAGGCATCGATGGCGGAAGGGCCAAGCCCGTCCGCTGATGAATTGGCGTCGCTGCCATGATATGGAGGCGGCGCATGGCCTTGTGGCTTTTTGGCGGGATTCCCCTGACCTGCCCAGCGAAACTTATTCAGGGATTGGTCCTTTAGTCACGGAGAGACAGGTTATGAGCGTCATTAATACTAACGTCAACTCGCTGATCGCCCAGCGATCCTTGGCGCAAAACAATACCAGTTTGGACACGAGCCTCAAACGGCTCAGCACGGGTTTACAGATCAACAGTGGTGCCGATAATCCCGCCGGTTTGATCGCGGGATTGAGCCTACAGCAGGAACAGACCGGCATTCAGACCGCGATCAGTAACGCCAGCCTTGCCGGTAACGTCATCGGAACCGCCGAAGGCGGCTTGAACGAGGTCAGCTCGCTTCTGGTCCAGGTGCAGGGTCTGGTCGGCCAGGCCGCCAACTCCGGCGGGCTTAGTCCCGACGAGGTCGCGGCCAATCAGTTGCAGGTGGACTCCATTCTTTCCACCATCAACCGCATTTCCCAATCCACGTCGTTCGAAGGCTCTCAGCTTCTCAACGGCAGCTTGGCCTACACGACCAGCGGCGTAGGGTCCGCGGTGACCAACCTCCAGATCAACAGCGCCCTGGTGCCCGACGGCGGCACCGTGGCGGTGGCGGTCCAGGTCGTCTCATCCGCCAAGACCGCGGCCCTGACCTATCAGGGCGGCGCCATCAGCGGAAACACGGTGACCCTCCAAGTCGCCGGAAACCTCGGCAGCACCCAGTTGTCCTTCGCCTCGGGTACCTCCGTCAGCTCGATCGCCACGGCGATCAACGGCGTGAAAACCTCGACGGGCTTGTCCGCCCAAGTTAGCGGCACTGCCCTGCGAGTTAACTCCACCCAGTACGGCTCGGCGCAGTTCACCAGCATTCAGGTCATCGCTGGAAAGCTGGCAGCGAGCTTCAGCGGGACGAAGAGCTCGGGAGCCGATGCCGGCGTGACCATCAACGGCGCGGCGGCTCAGGCGAACGGCCTGGCGGTCAGCTACCGCAACGCCAACCTCGACGTGAGCCTGAACATCGCTACCAATTACGACCTGCCCACCTCCACGACGTTCTACGTCACCGGCGGTGGCGCGACGTTCCAGTTGGGATCCACGGTGTCCCAGAACGGCAAGGCCTCGATCGGTATCGCGTCGGTTTCCACCGGCGATCTCGGCGATTCGTTCAACGGCTACTTGAGTTCCATTGGCAGCGGCGGAGCCAACAGCCTGTCGAGCCACAACCTCTCGACCGCCCAGAACATTCTCAATAGCGCGATCTCGCAGGTGAGCAGCTTGCGCGGCCGGCTGGGCGCTTTCCAGACCTTCACCATCGGTTCGACGGTGAGCAGTCTGGGCGTGGCCTATGAGAACGTGTCGGCCGCCGAGTCGGCCATCATGGACACCAACTTCGCGTCCGAAACGTCGAACCTGACCCGCGACCAGATTCTGTCGCAGGCAGCCACGACGGTACTTTCCCAGGCCAACGCTCAACCGGACAACGTCCTGAAGCTCCTGGGTTAATCCGGCTGAACACCGCG
>JBEKXM010000537.1:0-5363 GCA_049512115.1 Tepidisphaeraceae bacterium
GCGGTGACGCTGGGATTTCCAGCCGTGACCAAATTGCCGTATTGATCGGTCACCCCGACTACGATAGCCGGAGATATCGACCCGAATTGCCAACTGGGGCTTGGCTTGACGGTCACGCCGAGTTGCGAGGGCGGTCCCGCGTTGATCGTGATCGGCGCCGTGTCGGTCGTGAGGCCGTTTGTGGAGATTTCCAGAACGTACGTACCCTGTTGAGTGATCCGGAGGTCGCTGAAGGTTGCGACGCCATTGCTGGCCATGGCCGTGAGCGTGCCGCCGAGCTTCGCGCCGGCGGGTCCGCTGACAATGGAGATTGCAACCGCCGAGTTGAACGCGGGGTCGATGGTCCCGTTATTCGAGGTGATCTCGACAACCAGTACGCCCCCCGTTGCACCGGCCGTGAGGGTGGCGGGCAGACCCGAGATGCTAAGCATGGTCGGGACCGGCGCATTTACGGTTTGGATGAGCACCGACGATGTACTGCCAACATATTGGGAGCTTCCATTGTAAACGGCGCTGATGGAATGACTGCCCAGGTCCAGATTGGAAGTGGAGAAGGTTGCGATTCCTGAACCGTTCAATAATCCACTGCCGAGAATCGTTGAGCCATCGTAAAACGTTACGGATCCCGTGGGAATGCCCGAACCGGGGGAGTCTGCGGTGACCGTTGCGGTGAACGTGATCGACTGGGTTAAGTCAGAGGGATCGGCGGATGATGCCACGCCAGAGGTGGTCGCATCCGGATCGACGACCTGACTGAGTGTGGACGACGTACTCGCCGTGAAGTCGGTGTCCGCGCCATACACCGCGGTGATCGAATGGCTTCCAACGCTCAGGTTCGAGGTGTTGAACGTCGCGACGCCCGAGCCGTCCAGCGTTCCGGTGCCCAGAGTAGTCGAGCCGTCCATGAACGTTACCGACCCCGTGGGAATGCCCGAGCCCGGAGCGTTCGCGGTGATCGTCGCGGTGAACGTCACTGATTGACCAAACAACGAGGGGTTGGCGGAGGAGGCCACAACCGAAGTAGTCGCATCCTGGTTGACGGTTTGGTTCACCGCCGACGAGGTGCTGGTGGTAAAATCCGAATCGCCGCCGTAAACCGCGGTGACCGAATGGCTGGCGATGCTCAGATTCGAGGTGTTGAATGTCGCAACGCCCGAGCCGTTCAGCGTTCCCGTGCCCAGAGTAGTCGAGCCGTCCATGAACGTTACCGACCCCGTGGGAATGCCCGAGCCGGGAGCGCTGGCGGTAACCGTGGCGGTGAACGTCACCGATTGGCCGAACACCGAGGGATTGGCCGACGATGCCACGGATGACGTGGTCGCATCCTGATTGACCGTTTGGTTCACCGCTGACGAGGTGCTGCTCACAAAATCCGTATCGCCACCGTAAACCGCGGTGATCGAATGACTGCCGACGCTCAGGTTCGAGGTGCTAAACGTCGCAACGCCCGAGCCATTCAGCGTTCCCGTGCCCAGGGTTGTTGAGCCATCCTTAAACGTCACCGACCCCGTGGGGATGCCGGAGCCGGGCGCATCCGCGGTGATTGTCGCGGTGAAGGTCACCGATTGACCAAACAACGAGGGGTTGGCGGAGGAGGCCACAACCGAAGTAGTCGCATCCTGGTTGACCGTTTGGTTCACCGCCGACGAGGTGCTAGTCACAAAATCCGTATCGCCGCCGTAAACCGCGGCGACCGAATGGCTGCCGATGCTCAGATTCGAGATGTTGAACGTCGCAATGCCCGAGCCATTCAGCGTTCCGGTGCCCAGGGTTGTTGAGCCGTCCATGAGCGTCACCGTGCCGGTGGGAATGCCCGAGCCCGGAGCGTTCGCGGTGATCGTCGCGGTGAACGTCACTCCACAGCGGTGGCGGTCAAAGTGCCGGCGGCGCTTCCCGGCCCGGTGGCCACTGCCAGCGTGACCGTGGAATTGTCCAACGCCACGAGGTTGCCATTGGTGTCCTGGACATCAACTGTGATCGATGGCGAAATGGCCTGGCCGGTCACCACGTTCGCGGGCTGCTGGGCGATCGCCAACTTGGATGAAGCACCGACGGCATCGCCAGTCAGCTCGAACACCTCGCCCAAGTCATTCGCGCCGCCCCAATACGTGGTCCCATACAGGTTACCGGCGGTGTCGATGGTGAGGGCCGCGTTCGAAGTACTGCCGTCGGTGCCATCAAAATCGACCAACGTGGAAAAGGCATGCGTATTGGCGGCAAGTTCGAAAATCGTCCCGTCGTTGTTTGCCCCCCCATCGTACGTGGTACCGAACAAGTTACCGGCGCCGTCAAAAATCAAGCCATTGGGTGAGTCGCCGTCAGTGCCACTGAAGTTGAAGAGCGTCGTGAGGTCGTGCGTCCCGGCGGAAATCTCAAAAATGGTCCCGTAGCCATCGGTTCCACCGCCGGTGCAGGTCCCGTACAGGTTGCCGCTGCTGTCCAGAGTCAAGGCGGAGTTCGCATTGTTTCCGTCCGTACCGTTGAAGTTAACCAGCGTCGTAAAAATGTGGGAAGAGGCGGAAATTTCAAAAACGGCGCCTTCTCCATGCGCTCCGCCGTCATAGGTTGTCCCGTACAGGTTGCCGCTGCTGTCCAAAATCAAAGCGCCATAAGGATCCAGGCCGATCTCCCCCGTGTTATCGAAGCTGACGAGCGTTGTCAGGGTGTGCGTGCCGGCGGAAATCTCAAAAACCGTGCCCGAATCTTCGGTTCCGCCTCCATCGGTTGTGCCGTATAGGTTGCCGCTGCTATCGATAGTCAATCCCGTGTCAGGCCACGCTCCATTGGCGTCATTGAAGTTGATGAGCGTCGTGAGCGTGTGGGTGCCGGCGGAAACCTCGAAAACCGTTCCATAGCCATTGGCACCGCCGCCGCTGCACGTCCCATACAGGTTGCCGCTGCTGTCTATCACCAGATTGCTGCTAGGCCCCGCTCCGTTTGTGCCGTTGAAACTGGCGAGCGTCGTAAGGGTATGGGCGTCGGCGGAAATCTCAAAGACCGTTCCGTCGCCGCTTGCGCCTCCCCAGTCTGCTGTGCCATACAGATTGCCGGCAGAGTCGGTGATCAGCGACCCCTGGGGATGTTCTCCGTTGGTGCCGATGCCCCACCCATTGAATGAGACCAGCGTGGAGAGCGTCATCAGGATTCGCTGCTCCAGCGGTTCCAGCACCGCCCGGATGGCGTACGTTCGCGGACGGGCGCTCATCATCGAGCGTAACCGTCTGGTCAAGTTCGTTACACGCAAATACAAATGAATCTCATCCGGGCGAAACGGGCGGCGCTACCGGCTGAAGCAAGGGGCGGAAAGGTGGCCCGCCACCGTGGGTTAATCGGCGTGCTGTAGAAAAATGTGAGATGTAAATCACATAAGGCCGGTGGCTTGTAATTTCGCGATTATCAATCGTAATCGCGGGGGTGAATTGAGACTCACAATCGCTGGTTAGGCCCAGAAATGCCGCGCAGGCGTCGTCGTTTTCCATTCCCACATCTCGGTATCGCCCGCGCTCGCGACCGCCGTCGCCATTTGGCTGGCTCACCATCCGATTCTGGCCATGTCAGTATTGGGAGAAGGCACATCTATGACCTTCGGTCTCGAGAACCGAGCGACATTCGCTTTTTTTTGACGTGACGAGCCGCTCTTCCCGCGTTTCCGATGCACGGAACGCACTTTTTTGTTCGACTCAACTGGCTGAACCCCCAAAATTCCCGGAAATAAGGCCGTCATTTTGACGGTATTTAGTACGGACGCAAAACTCGAGATTTGCGTAAGTTGTTGTCCTGACTGATTGCACCTTGCAGGAGTCGAACCTGCAACCTTCGGTTCCGTAGACCGACGCTCTATCCAATTGAGCTAAAGGTGCTCTGAATCCGCCAATACGGCATCATTCCGCAACAATAAACGCCTGTCAAGGTTGCTTTTGCGGACGCCAACTTACAAACTTCCGGGCTATGGCTCTCTATTCCATTGAAACCGGCGGTGAGCTTGAACCACATTTGCACGAGGAATGGCTCCTCACCAACGGCATCGGCGGATTCGCGTCGGGAACCGTGGTGGGGTGCAATACGCGGCGATATCACGGACTTTTGTGCGCGGCGCTGACGCCACCCGTGGGGCGGATGATGATGCTCAATCGGCTCGGCGAGATCATTCGCCTGCCGGGGCCGGAAGAATTGCCGCTGGAGTTTTCCATCAACCAGTTTGGCCAGACGTTTCATCCGCGTGGGGACCGGTATCTTCGGCGGTTCGAGCTGGAGACAACCCTGGCGCGTTGGGAATACGAAATCGAGGGCATCCGCGTCATCAAGGAAATCCAGATGCCCTGGCGGAACAATGCCGTCGGCATTCGCTACACGATTGATCCGGGCGGAAACCAAATCGAGCTTTCACTCTTGCCGTTCATTCGCATGATGGATTTTCACGCCCTTCGGCATGAGAAGGCGGTGTTTGACGAATCCCACGGCCAGCGGAAATGTTCGGTGGGATTGGGTCCGAACAAGCTGGTGATCGAGGCGGATGCGGGGTCGTTTCAGCCGGAGCCGGATTGGTGGTATGGACAGTCTTATGCCATCGAGACCGAGCGGGGATTGGACGACCGCGAGGATTTATACAAGCCGGGCCGGTTTGTCTTTGCCGCCGGCGGGCCGGCGTCGATCACGCTCTGGGCGGGGGCGGAGCCGATGGGCCGATTCGATTGGGACCAGGAAATCGCCCGGCGGGTGGAAGGCTTCGCCTCCACGCAGGAGGCGGTGAAGATCGCCGGGCGGACTTCGCCCACGGTTCAGCGCCTGCTTCACGCGGCCAACGATTTTCTGGCCACGCGCCGGACGCCCGACGGTCAGCCGGGCTATACCATTCTTGCAGGGTATCCGTGGTTTGCCGATTGGGGCCGCGACACCATGATCTCCCTGCCGGGGCTTTTGCTTTGTCCCGGAAAGTTCGACCAGGCCCGGCAGGTCCTGTGCGTCTTCGCCAAGTACATCAGCCAGGGGATGATCCCCAATCGCTTCGACGACTACACCAACGAGCCGGCGTACAACACGGTCGATGCCAGTCTGTGGTTCATCCACGCGGCTTTCGAATATCTGCGGCTGTCCCGCGATTCCGAAACATTCGAGAAGATCCTGCGCCCGGCGTGCCACGCCATCGTCATGGGTTACACGCAGGGCACGCGCTACGACATCAAGGTCGATCCGGCCGACGGTTTGGTCACCCAGGGCAACGCGGCGACGCAACTCACCTGGATGGATGCCAAGTGCGAGGGCGTTTGCTTCACTCCTCGGCAGGGGAAGGCGGTGGAGATCAACGCGCTGTGGCACCACGCGCTGCGGCTGATCGGCGACAACGCCCGTGCCGACCGGGTGGC
>JBEKXM010000538.1:0-3557 GCA_049512115.1 Tepidisphaeraceae bacterium
GCGACGAGAATTGCCGGACCGATCCGCTTCGGATCGATCAACAATCCCTGCAAGCTCAACGATCCGCTGCTAGAGCTTTGGGCGAAGGTGCTGCATGCCGTTTCCGATTCCCGCCTGATCCTGCAATCGCTTTGCGAGGAGCATCGGCGGCGGATCGTCGGAGTTCTGAATTCATCGGGCGTCGCCTCCGAGCGAATCGAGTTTGTCGGGCGATACAAGCGCCCGGAATACCTGCGTCTGTACGACCGGATCGACATTTGTCTCGATGCGCTTCCGTACAACGGGATAACGACGAGTTGCGATGCGCTGTGGATGGGCGTGCCGGTGGTCACATTGGCCGGGCGAACGGCGGCCGGGCGCGCCGGCACAAGCATTCTGGAGAATCTCGGCCTGCACGAGCTGGCCGCGGGCGACGGCGACCAATTCGTCCGGATCGCGAGCGCGTTGGCCGGCGATTTGCCGCGATTGGCCGAGCTGCGGCGCACTCTGCGCGATCGAATGCGCCGATCCCCGCTGATGGATGGGGTGGGGTTTGCCCGAGCGATGGAGGCGGCGTATAGGGGGATGTGGAGAGCGTGGACGGGGAGGGAAATCCGAAATCCGAATGACGAATCAAATCCGAAACCAGAATGACGAAACGGTCTTCATTCGGTCATTCGGATTTCGGGCTTGATTCGTCATTCGGATTTCAGATTTCGGATTTTCAATCACCTCCCGCCAGCCCGTCGTCCCTTGGCTTGCGGCTTGGCACTCATCGGGTCATCGGGCCACGAATGTTTCGGGTATCTCACGCGCAAATCCTTTCGGACCTGAAAATAGGTCGTCGCCCAGAAGCTCCGCAGATCGTCGGTGATCTGCACCGGCCGGAAATTGGGGCCCAGGAGATGCAAGAGCACCGGCACGCGGCCGGCGGCGATCCGCGGGGTGTCGCGCCAGGAAAAAATCTCCTGGAGGCGAACCGCCAGGATCGGGGGCAAATCCTGGCGATATTGTAGCCGAATGCGGCTGCCGCTCGGGACTTCGACGGCTTCCGGGGCTTCGCGGCGAAGAAGCTGATCCAAGGGATATTGCAGCCGCGCCTCCAGGGCGTCGGCCAGGGAAAGACGCGCCAGTTCCGCGACGCTTTTCTTTCCGGCACAGAGTTCTTCCAACACGTTTCCAAGCTCCCGGTCATCGAAGTTCGGCCAGGGATGTTCGGGCATCGCCCGCCGCAGCAGGGCCACGCGGGCGAGGAAGTTCGCCGCGGCGTCATCGGCGGCGAAAATCTCGGCCGCCCGCGGGCGCAATGCCGCTGCCAGCGTCTTGCCGGCTTCCTGGGGATCGACCGAAGCGTCGAAATCCTCCGATAAAATGAGGTCGCGATATCGCACGACGCCCCGGCCCACGACGCGCTGGCGAGATTCGTCGAATACGGTTGCCCGCTGGCGCGAGATGGATTGAGGGAAAAGTTCCGTGAGCCATTCGACGCGGATGGCGCTGGCGATGCGAACGATCGCTTCGCGAGTTTCCGATCGCGGATCATGGCGGGCATCGAGGGCGAGAAAGAACTCGCCTCGGCGGACGACGGATTCGGCATCGAGCCGGACGCCGCCCCCGCCGGTCATGACGCCGGCGCTGGGGTCGTGCTGACGCCGCCGGCAAACGCGGTCCGGATAGGCCGTCAGCAGCAGCTTCAGAAGCGTCTGGTGCGACGGAGATTGTGCCGGAACATCGCTGAGCCGTCGGGCTAGACGGAGAAGTTCGTTTCTCACCTGCTTCACCTGACGGATCGCGACGGAATCCAATCCATCGCGCAGATGACCATCGAGGTCGTCCATGCGAAGAAGCAGATCGCTGTCGCCCCGGGTCGCCGGGGAGCGGGAATCGGGCGGTTGGGTGAAATTCGGGCGGCGAATATCCTTCTCGGAAAGGAGGGCGGCCAGAGTCGCGCCTTCCTGGGGGCAGCCCGCGTCCGCCGCGGCGCAGAGCAGCCGGCCGAGACGCGGATGAAGCGGCAGCTTCATCAGCCGTTTTCCAAGCGGCGTCAACCCGCGCGCATCCACCGCGCCGAGCATTTCCAGCAGCCGTTGAGCGGAGAGGAGCGCCTCGGCCGGCGGAGGCTCGAACCATCCGAATACCGCCGCATCCGGTTTGCCCCTGGCGTGAAGGTCCAGCACGGCCGCGCTCAGGTCCACGCGCTTGATCTCCGGCAATTCGAAGTCGTCCAGCGCGAACTGCTCCTTGGCCGACCAAAGGCGCGCGCATCGGCCCGGGGCCGTGCGTCCGGCGCGTCCGGCGCGCTGGGTGGCCGAGGCTTTGCTGATGCGTTTTAGTTCGAGCCGATCCAAGCCCCGATGCGGATCGAATGCCGGGACGCGAGCCAGTCCGCCGTCGATGACCCAGCGAACGCCGTCGATCGTCAGCGACGTCTCGGCGATGTTCGTTGCCAGGATGATCTTTCTGCGCGTCGAAGGCCGCAATGCCAGCACCTGATCCTCGGCCGGCAGGCTGCCGTGCAAGGGGAGGACGGCAAGATCGAATCGCGCCGCCAGCGGTTCGAGATGGCGCATGACTCGCCGGATTTCGTCCGCGCCGGGCAGAAAGACCAGCACGTGCCCGGCCGAATCCTTACGTCCGACGATTTCCTCCACCGCCGCGGCCACGCGCGAAACCACCAGCAAATCCGCGTGCGGATGATATTCGATCTCTATAGGAAATGTTCGCCCCGGCACGCTCACGACCGGGCAGTTGCCCAGGAATTTCGCGGCCGGCTCCGCCTCCAGCGTCGCCGACATCACGATCAGCAACAGATCGCTCCGCACGGTCTGCTGCATTTCGCGCAGCATGGCGATGGCCAGATCAACGTGCAGCGACCGCTCGTGAAATTCGTCGAGCACGACCGCTCCGACGCCGTCGAGAAACGGATCGTCAAGCATTTGCCGGGTCAGCACGCCTTCGGTTAGAATGCGCAAGCGCGTCGCGCTGGTCATACGCTTTTCGAATCGGATTTGATAGCCGACCTCGCGGCCGACTTCCCAACCGTTTTCCTCGGCAATGCGCTGCGCCGCCGCGCGAGCGGCGACCCGGCGGGGTTGAAGCATCACCAGATTGGGATGATGCGAGGAAAGCATCCCGCTGCGCAGAATGGCCGGCGGGACGCGGGTCGTCTTGCCCGCCCCCGGCTCGGCGACGATGACGAGCGATTTGGAATCTCGCAATCGCCGGACAATTTCCGGCAGATGTGAATCGATCGGCAGGGGGGTCATCGGGGAAGGATTGTAAGGCATCTGGCGTTCAAAGACCGCGGGATGGCCATCCCGCGGCTTGGGCGGAGGGTGGAACGCCGCTCGCGCTATTTGAGATGTTCGGGGTTCAAGCCTGCCAATTCCTTGACCACGAACCGTCCATCCTTGCGAATGAGCTTACCGTCGAACCACATCTCCCCGCCGCCGACTTCGGGGGTTTGACGCATCTCCAGGTCCCAGTGGATGGCGCTTTGGTTGCCGTTGCTGGCGTCGTCGTAACAGGCGCAGGGTGTGAAATGGATGCTGCCGTCGATCTTTTCGTCGAAGAGGATG
>JBEKXM010000539.1:0-3553 GCA_049512115.1 Tepidisphaeraceae bacterium
CATGCCGGCAACAACACGCTGACACTGACCGTCCCCGCCGGTCCGATCAACAATGGGATCATCTACGATTGCGTGCGATTGGAGCTGGACGAGAACCGGCATCTGGCGCCGCCAGGGAGCCAACCGTGAAGCGCTTCCTGCTGTGGGTGTCTGTCGCTGTGTTCCTCTGCGTGAATGCCCGCGCGCAGACCACCGCGCCCGCGACGATGGACCTGTCCGGCCAATGGCGATTTGCCATGGACCCCAAAGACGCCGGCGCCGCCGGGCAGTGGTACAACCAAACGCTCGGCGACAAAATCAACCTTCCCGGCATCCTCCAAGGGCAAGGCTACGGCGACGACATCTCAATCAACACGCCGTGGGTCGCGGCCCTGCCGCGCGACATGCGATGGTATTTGCTCCCGCAGTACAAGGCGTACACACAGCCGGGGAGCGTAAAGATGCCGTACCTTTCCCAACCGCCGCGGCATTACCTGGGTGTGGCCTGGTACCAGCGGGACATCGACGTCCCGACGCAATCCGAGGGACGGCGGTTCGTGCTCACGCTGGAACGAACGCGATGGCAGTCCACGGTTTGGATCGACGATCGCGAGATCGGCTCGTATCGCAGCTTCGTGGCCCCGCACATTTTTGATCTTGGTTTGCTCAGCCCTGGGACGCACCGCCTGAGCATTCGCATTGATAATGATACTCGAAAGATTCAGCCCCCCTATCGCCCGGATGGGCACAGCGTCTCTGATTCCGAGGGAGCAACGTGGAACGGCATTGTCGGACGCATCGAGTTGGCTAGCACCAGCCAGGTCTGGATCGACGACGCCGAGGCATTTCCGGACGTGGCCGCAAAGAGCGTGCGAATCGAACTGACCATCGACAACGTCACGGGCAAAGCGGGCAGTGGCACCTTGACGGTCGGCTCGGCAACGACAGCGGTGTCGTGGAATGCCGACGGTGCTGCCGCCGAATTGACCGTGCGGCTTGGCCCTGACGCCCAGACCTGGAGTGAATTTAATCCGGTGCTGCAACACCTCACGGTTCAGCTAGCCGGGCCCGGCATCGCCGACCAGCGCGACATATCGTTCGGCCTGCGCCAGATCAAGGACGACGGCAAACAGATGCTCCTCAATGGAACGCCGCTCGAAATTCGCGCCACGCACGATGGCGGTGGGTTCCCGTTGACGGGCTACCCGGCAATGGACGTGGAAAGCTGGAAGCGCATCATCTCCACGTGCAAGTTGTGGGGCCTCAACGGCATGCGATTCCATTCGTGGTGTCCGCCGGAGGCAGCGTTCGAGGCGGCGGACGAACTGGGCTTCTACATTCAGCCGGAATGCGGCATGTGGAACAGCTTCGACGCCGGGGGCACGATGCTGAAAGTTTTGAACGATGAGACCGAGCGCATGCTGCGGGCATACGGCAATCATCCGTCCTTTGTGCTGCTGGCGCCGACCAACGAGCCGGCGGGGCATTACGCGGAGCAGTTGCCGACGTGGGTCAACAAGTGGCGAGCCGCCGATCCTCGCCGGCTCTACACGACCGGTACGGGCCGACCGTCAATTCCGGCAAGCGGAGCGGACAAGGGGAATGATTTTCTCATCACTGGCGCTCGCGGTCCGCGCGGGTGGTTTGGCCGCGACTATGAAACCGCGATCAGAACGCTGCCGGTTCCCGCGCTCGCTCACGAGTTGGGCCAATGGGCTGCCTATCCCGACTTCAACATCATCAATAAGTTCACCGGCTATCTCCAGCCGAGCAATTACGAAATCTTCCGCGACTCCGCCGCCGCGCATGGGCTGCTGGAGAAGAATAAGGACTTTGCATTGGCTTCGGGGAGATATCAGGTTCAATGTTACAAGGAGGAGATCGAAGCCAATCAGCGCACGAACAGCTATTCTGGTTTTGAATTGCTCGATTTGCATGATTACCTCGGCCAGGGGACTGCGCTGATCGGTGTACTGGACGCGTTTTGGGAGAGCAAGGGTTATGTCACCGCGGAGGAATGGAGGCGATTTTGCAACACAACGGTTCCGTTGGCCCGTCTGAGCAGCCGCGTTTTCACGACCGCGCAAACGCTCACCGCCGAAGTGGAGATCGCGCATTACGATCCCACGCCGCTGAACAACGCGGTGGCGCAATGGCGAGTCGTTGATTCCGCCGGCGCGGTCGCGGCCAGCGGCAACCTGCCCAGCAAAATCATTCCCATCGGCAAGGGAACTTTGCTGGGCACGATCTGGGTCGATCTCTCCAAACTGCCGGCGCCGCGACAATACAAGCTGATCGTCAGCCTTGCCGGAACCGGCTTTGAGAACGACTGGAACTTTTGGCTCTACCCGGCCGTTATCGATGCATCCACGCCGGCGGATGTGCTGGTCACCGCGTCGTGGCCGGCAGCCCAAAGCGCACTGGCTTCCGGCGGCAAGGTGCTGTTCACGCCCGCCGCGAAGGATCTGGATGAGGCCAATCCACGACTGAGTATGACACCGATTTTCTGGAACCGTTTGATGAACCCGAACGACACGGCGTTCCTCGGTCTCTGGTGCGACGCCGGCAGTCCGGCCCTGGCGGGGTTTCCAACGGAGGCCAATTGCGACTGGGAGTGGACCGACCTCTTCGCCGGCGCGCGGACGATCAATCTGGATAACCTGCCGCGCGGACTGCAACCGATCGTGCAGCCCATCGACGACTGGAATCGAAACTTCAAACTCGGCCTCATCTATGAGTGTAAGATCGGCGCGGGAAGGCTGATGGTGTGCGGCTTGAACCTGTCATCCGTCCGCCCCGGAACTGCTTCATTAAGGCGGTCGCTGCTTAATTACATGACATCGGATCGCTTCCAGCCGACCACGGAAGTGCCGGCAACCGATATTGCCAACCAATGGCTTAGCACGCGCACGACAGGTTTCGTCAGCGAAGCCGTCCAGGCCTCGCCCAACCAGCAACAATCACCAGACGTGCGGGCCCCGCAGCCAATAGCCCCATCGACGCGAGCGCGTTGAATTTTGGAACGAATTGTGAATTCTCAATCCGCTCGCCGGTCGCCCTGCCAAGTCTGCAATTTGCGCGAGCGATACACAAACCGTCTTACCCTGACGGTCTTCAGCCGGGTTAAGAAGCAAAGAATTGCGTAACTGCGGCCGAATGAATACAGTTTCATTTATCGCAACTGACGGAGGACTCCATGCGTAAAATGACGGTTTACCTGGCGGTGATGGCAATGCTCGGGATTTGGCTGGCGGGACTGGGGCCGGCCCTGGCGGGAGATTCGCCGGCCACCGACGCTACGGGCTCGTGGAAATGGACGATCCAAACTCCCGACGGCAATTCCATTGACATGTCGGCCAAGCTCACGCAGGACGGCCAGAAGCTGACCGGCGTGTTTCTGGACGGCTTCGATCAGAAGTCGTTCGACATCAAGGATGGCAAGGTGAAGGATGGCGAAGTCTCCTTCACGGTCGTTCGGCCGTTCAACGAAGACACGATCACGGTGAACTACGACGGCAAGCTGAGCGGCGACACGATCAAAGGAACGCTGAATGTAAAGTTCGGCGACCAGGAT
>JBEKXM010000540.1:0-3546 GCA_049512115.1 Tepidisphaeraceae bacterium
AAAAAAAAGACACCCGCGGTCACGGCCTCCCAGACCCACGAGATCTTCCTGCGGCTGCTAAGGAATCCTCCGCCATCCCCTCGACAGATCGCACGGACCATTACCAACGTGCTTGTGCGTAACGAGGAGTCCCGCATCTATCATTGGCACGCCGCTACGGGCCATTACCCCTCCCGTCGCAGCAGAGGGCCGTAAAACGGTTACAGTAGAAGTAACGAAACCCCGCGCCGCGATATTGAAATCGGGGGTTTTGTTACCACCGCACCAGGCCCCAAGCCGCCCGCTTTACATCACCGACGGTTGGGTCTATCGTCTGTTAAAACCACAATTATGCGGCGTTTGACGTTCATATTTCTGTCAGTTTTGGCGTCTGGATGCGGTTCCTCCAAGCTCGAAACAGGTTATGAGCCCAAGCGCCTGGATATGCCCCTTTCCCAGCGCCAAGCGCTCTATTCCGACCCCTATAGCCAGCAGGCCATGCAGGCACAGCAGGAGCAAAAAGACTCCGGAGGAGGCTCGGAAGTGCATCGCCCAGGCGCCCCATGAGATTAACTTTGTACTGGAAACGACTTAACCTGGCGGCATAGCATGTTCCATGATGGGACGGGCAAATTGACCGCGATTGATCCTTCCCACTTCGTTCAGTTGGTCGAGCCCCTGCTCGTCCGCCAAGACCTGTCGGGCCTGCTCCTGTTGCTCAAGACGAATTGGGCGCCCGAGCAAATCCGCGATCTGCTCCGTTCTCCGCATACCGATGCCAGGAAGGTTGCCCTTCTTGCCCTGGCGCTGGTCGGCCCATGTTGCTGCACCCAGGAACTTTCCTACCACCTCAAAGACCCCGATCCCGTCATTAACGAACTGGCCGAACACGCGCTTTGGGCCATTTGGTTCCGAAGCGGAAAAGCCCCCGAGGCCAACCAGCTTGTCTGCCGCGGCGCCGAAGCCCTCAACACCCGGAATTTCACCCGCGCCATCGAACTTTTCAGCCAGGCCATCCACACCGACCCCGATTTCGCCGAAGCATATAACCAACGCGCCATCGCCTATTACCTGTCGGAGGATTACCAACTCAGCATCGCCGATTGCCGCCGGGCCATCCGTCGCATGCCCTGCCATTTCGGCGCGTGGGCGGGAATGGGACATTGTCATGCCCATCTCGAACAAATCTCGCCCGCCATCGAATGTTACGAAAAGGCCCTGGCCATCAACCCGCATTTGCATTGCGTTCAGGAAACGGTTTGGGAACTCAAAAAGCACCTGAGCCAGTCGTGAAACCCTTCGCTCCCTTGACCGGCAAATTCATCTCCGCCGTCCGGCGGCGAATCCTGCTCATGCGCATCGCCGAATCCATCGCCGTTGCAACCGCAATCGCCTCCGCGGCAGGCTTGGCGCTTCTGCCGCTCGCGTGGTGGCGCGGCCAATCCGCGTTGCCGATGGCCTCGGCACTCTTTCTGCTGGGACTCCTCTGCGGACTGATCCGCGGAATCTCCCGCCGTCCCACAGTTCTCCAGGCCGCCGTCGAAGCCGACCGGCAACTCGACCTGCACGAGCTGCTCGGCACCATTCTGCAACTCGCTGCCAGCCCCGCCGAATCCGCTTGGCGAGAATCCGTAGCCGACTTCGCCGAGAACCAATGCCGATTGCTAAAACTAAAACCCTCGGCTGTCATCGTCTCTCGCCTGGGCCTGCGCGCCTGGGCCGGCGTCGGAATCCTCGGCGCACTGCTTCTCACTTCCGCCGCATTGACCGCCCGGCCCGCCAACGTCACCGCCGCCTCGTCCTCGGCCCTGGCTTACGTTCCGGCCAATTCGTCCCAGCCCCCCGACGCCGCCCCGACAAATATTTATGAAGAACCCGCACGAACCGCCGCTCGCCCCCCAGGCCCCGGCGGCACCGACGATGATTCCAATCGCGCCTTCCCGCACAACCGCCCCGATGATTCCACCGGCGGCTCAGTCCCCCGGCAAAACCCGCAATCTCATTCTTCAACCGGAATAAGTTCAACCCCCGGCAGCGGCTTGGCCGTCACCGCTTCCCCAAAGCTCTCACCTGAATGGCCGCAAACCCACAACGTCAGCGGCGATCCATCCCACGCCGGCCGCGTCGCTGCCGGAACTGGCCAATCCGACCCCCGCGCCTCCGCCCCAGGCGACACGAATTCAACTATCGCCGCATCGGCATCCGCCACCGCAAATCCCGCCCCCTGGACCACCCCCGCCTGGCCCGCCGACGCCGCGGCCGCAGAGAACTCCATCACCGCCGGCCGTGTCCCCAACGCCGACGCCGACCTCGTGCGCGATTATTTTCAGAGGGATTGATCGTGGTCATTTGTCATTGGTCATTAGTCATTTGTCATTAGCAAGACAATGCGGAATCGGCGATACGAATGACAAATGACGAATGACGAATGACAAGTGACAAATGACAATTCCCCTACTTCGCCATCTCTTTCGCCCGGGCCCGCACGTCATCCAGATTGCCAACGTACAAAAACGCCTGTTCCGGAAGATCGTCCGCCTTGCCGTTGCAGATATCGTCGAAGCTCTTGAGATTGTCGGCGATCTTGGTGTAAATGCCCTTCTTGCCGGTGAACTGTTCGGCTACGAAGAACGGCTGGCTGAAAAAACGCTCGATCTTGCGCGCCCGGCTGACGATCAGCTTGTCCTCTTCGCTCAGCTCGTCCACGCCCAGGATGGCGATGATGTCCTGCAAGTCGCGGTAGCGCTGGAGCATGTTCTGCACCTTGCGGGCAATGCGATAGTGATCCTCGCCGACGATTTGGGGGTCCAGAGCGCGGCTGGCCGAGGCGAGCTGGTCCACGGCCGGATAAATCCCTTTCGAGGCGATGGAACGCTCCAGGTAGATGAAGGCGTCAAGGTGGGCGAAGGCGTTGGCCGGGGCCGGGTCGGTCGGGTCGTCCGCGGGAACGTACACCGCCTGCACCGACGTGATCGCGCCGTGTTTGGTGCTGGTGATCCGCTCCTGCAATTCGCCCATTTCCGTCGCCAGCGTCGGCTGATATCCCACGGCGCTGGGCATGCGGCCCAGCAGGGCCGACACTTCCGATCCCGCCTGCGTGAAGCGGAAGATGTTGTCGATGAACAGCAGGGTGTCGGCGCCGGTTTCATCGCGGAAATACTCCGCCATGGTCAATGCGCTCAGGGCGACCCGCAACCGAGCGCCCGGGGGCTCGTTCATCTGGCCGAAGACCATCACGGTTTGATCGATGACGTGCTTGCCGGTGGTGCCGATCTGGGCCTCCTGCATTTCCAGCCACAGATCGGTCCCCTCGCGGGTGCGCTCCCCGACGCCGGCGAAGACCGAATATCCGCCATGCTGCTGGGCGATTCGCGCGATCAATTCCTGGATCACCACCGTTTTGCCCAGCCCCGCCCCGCCGAACAGGCCCGCTTTGCCGCCGCGCAAAAATGGCGTCAGCAGATCGATGACCTTGATCCCTGTTTCGAAGACCTCGGCCTTGGGAGTGAGATCGACAAACGGCGGCGGATCGCGATGGATCGGCCGGCGCTCTTGGATGTTCACCGG
>JBEKXM010000541.1:0-5925 GCA_049512115.1 Tepidisphaeraceae bacterium
TAAGCCCGATTTCGCCCAAGCTCACGGCAATCTGGGCATCGCACTGGTGGACGCCGGGCAACTTGATGAGGCCCTCGCCGCCTATCGGCAGGCGATCCGGCTCAACCCCGATCTTGCCGAAGTCCACAGCAATCTCGGCAACGCCTTGCAGGACAACGGGCAGCTTGACCAGGCCATCGCTTGCCATCGGCAGGCCATCCGGATCAACCCGGATTACGCCAAGGCGCACAACAATCTCGGCAACGCATTGAAGGACGTGGGGCAACTTGACCAGGCCATCGCATCGTATCGGCAGGCCATGCTGCTCAAGCCTGATTACCCATCGGCGCACAGCAATTTGGTCTTCACCGGGCAATATCATCCCGGCTACGACGGCAGGATGATCCATGAGGATCTTCTCCGCTGGAACCAACGGCATGCCGAGCCGCTGAAAAAGTTCATCCAGCCGCACTCCAACATCCGTGATCCCGACCGTCCGCTACGGATTGGCTACGTGTCGCCGGATTTTCGCGAGCATGTCGTCGGCCAGAATCTGCTGCCGCTGTTTCGCCGGCACGATCATCGGCAAATGGAGATATTCTGTTACTCCAACGTTCTGAAGCCTGACATGCTGACCGAACAACTCCGCCGCCACGCGGATGCCTGGCGCCGCATCGCGGGGCTGTCGGATTCCCAGGCCGCCGATCTGATTCGGCAAGACGGGATCGACATTCTGGTTGATTTGGCCCTGCACACGTCGAACAACCGCCTTGCGGTGTTCGCGTACAAGCCGGCCCCGGTGCAGGCGACGTTTGCCGGCTATCCCGGCTCGACTGGCCTGGACACCATTGATTATCGCCTGACCGATCCCCATCTGGACCCGCCGGGATTGAACGATCAGTTCTACTCCGAAACGTCGATCTGTCTTCCCGACAGTTTCTGGTGCTACGATCCGCTGGCGACCCAAGTCGCGGTCAACCCGCTGCCCGCACAAACGGTTGGCCACGTCACCTTCGGATGCCTGAACAACTTCTGCAAAGTGAACGAGCAAGTCTTGCGGCTCTGGGCGCATGTCCTCAAGACTGTCGATCGATCGAGATTGATGATGCTCTGCCCTGAAGGGAGCCATCGTCACCCGCTGCTGAACCTGCTGCAGCGGGAGGGAATCACTCCCGATCGCATCGAGTTGATCGCCCACCGTCCACGTGTCCAATATCTGGAGCTTTACCATTGGATCGACGTGGGCCTGGATACGTTCCCCTACAACGGCCACACCACGAGCCTGGATTCATTTTGGATGGGCGTTTCCGTCATAACCCTGGTGGGTCAGACCGTTGTCGGACGCGCTGGCTTGTCGCAATTGACCAACCTGGGTCTGGCGGAACTCGTCGCCCAGACGCCGGAACAATACGTGCAGATCGCCGCCGCGCTCGCCGGGGATTTGCCGCGTCTGGCCGAGCTGCGCCGGACGTTGCGTGCCCGGATCGAGGCATCGCCGCTGATGGACGCCCCGCGTTTCGCCCGCAATATCGAAGCCGCCTACCGGCAAATGTGGCGGAATTACTGCCAGGCGAGACCCGTTGGCCGTTGCAGTTGAAGATTCGCGATCAATCGGTAATATGCCGCCAAACGCTGAATTTCCCAGTGATTCAGCGCCATCAGGGCAGATAGCTCAGCTGGTAGAGCAATGGACTGAAAATCCATGTGTCGCCGGTTCAATTCCGGCTCTGCCCATTTGATCGGAATCGGCGTTTGGCGCGGATAATCAAGATCGGCTTCCTCGTGATCCTCCCGGCGACACATGGACACAACCTTTGCCGCAGAATTTCCTTCCAACGAGGCCTCCGCGCTAAGCAGGGGCGCCTTAACCCAGTTGGTTTACGGCATCCGTTGCCTCAAACGCGCCCGAGCGACCAATGATTGGGGAAATCGCAGCCGCGGCCCCGGAAAAAACGTAAAGTTGACGGAGATTCCATCATGAGAGCAAACTCTTTTGTTGCATCGTCGATTGTGGACTTGATCGGGAATACCCCCATGCTTGAACTGACGCGGTTGCGACGCCGGTTCGGGTTGGAGGGCCGGCTGCTTGCGAAGCTTGAATACCTCAATCCGGGAGGCAGCAAGAAGGATCGCGTCGCCTTGACGATGATTCGCTCCGCCCGCGCCTCGGGAAAGCTGAAGGAGGGTCAGCCGGTGGTCGAGGTGACCAGCGGAAACACGGGCACCGGCCTGGCGCTGGTGTGCCGCGCCCTGGGACACCCGTTTCACGCCGTGATGAGCCGGGGAAATTCGCCGGAGCGAGCGCAGATGATGCGCGCTTTTGGCGCCGAGGTTTGTTTGATCGATCAGGCGGCCGGGGGCATGCCCGGACAGGTGTCGGGGGCGGACATGCAACTGGTCAAAAATCGGGCGGCAGTGCTGGTGGCGGAATTGGGAGCATTTTGCCGTCGAGTTGTGGGAGCAATGTGGAGGCGCACTTGATGCCATCGTCGTGTTCGTCGGGACCGGTGGGGCGATGGGCGGGTTGGTTCGATACCTTCGCGGCAAGGCTCCGCAGCTGCGCGCCTATGTTGTCGAGCCGGCCAATTCCACCGCGCTGGCCACGGCCTGCTGCTCGGATGCGGCGCATAGAATTCAGGGTGGGGGATATGGCAAACCCCATTTGTCGCTGATGGGCGATATTCGCGTAGACGGCCATCTCGCCTGCTCAGACGAAGAGGCACAATCCGGCGCGAGGCTTCTGGCGCTGGAAGAAGGCGTTCTCGCCGGTTACTCAACCGGCGCGCAAGTGCATGCCGCCATCGAATTGCTCAAGGGTCGCGAGCGCGGATCGACCATCGGATTTCTCGTCTGTGACTCGGGGCTGAAGTACTTGTCGACCTCGCTATACCCGTGAAACTGATTCATTGTCGAAAAAAGCGCATCGTCCGACAAATCGCCCTTGGATCACGTCAGCGATGCACCCACTCCCCGGCGAAACGCCGCGGCCCGTACCGGATGTGAAAGCATTCGGCCATCAGTCGATCTTCACGCCCAGACCCTTGAGGATCTGCTCCAGCTTCGTGTCGCCCTCCATGTAGCCCGACACGGTGCCCACGATCTTGCCGGACTTGTCGATGACGAACGTCGCCGGAATGCCTGTCACGCCGTAGAGCTTTCGCGCGATCGTATTGCCGTTCTCGTCGCGGCCCGCAGGGTCACGGGCGAGCATGAACTTGTATTCCTTGCCCTGGCCCGTGGCGAAGTGCTCGAACGGCAACACGTCGTCCGAGGTGTTGAGGGCGATCACCGCCACGTCCTGTCCGCTCACGGCCTCGGCGACCTTGCTCAAATGCGGGATGCCTCGCATGCACGGCCCGCACCACGTCGCCCACATGTCCACCACCACGATCTTCTTGCCGCGGAAGTCGGACAGCTTGAATCGGTTCGACGTGTCGAGCTGGGTCTGGCCCGCCTTCCAGCTCAGGGCCTCGAAGTCCGGCGCCTCCACGCCAACATCGAGCATCGTCGTTTTCTCGACGTTTGGGCGTGGCGGCTGCACGACCTTCATGGTCGGAACCATCGTCAATTTCGAGCCATCATCCGGGACGGTGGCGAGATAGTTCATGCCTCCGAAGGGGAACGTCCCGCGGATGTCGTACTGATCTCCATCCAGCAGCAGCCATACCGGCTTGCTCGGGCGATCGCCAACCACGATCGGTTTGCTGTGGTCGTAGATTTTGTTGAACAGGCCATCCGCGTCATTCTCAATGAGGGTCACGTCGTAGTTCTTGCCGTCGATCGTGATCTTCCCCACCCGGGCCGAGGCGCTGTAGTAATTCAACTGGCCGCGACCGGGCTGCCAGTAGAAGTTCAGGGCGTACTCACCGACCGTGTTGCCCCCCTCTGCGTTCCTCCAGCCGGGCGAGAAGGTCCATGTCCCGGAATAGCTCGGTAGTCCCCCATCGGTGCTCTCCTTCTTGGTCTGCCAATCGCTAGTGCCGTCGTTGGTGAGGTCGCCATCGCCGTTCAGATCGAGATAGAGCTTGGGCTCGTGGCCCTCGGCTTCATCGCTGACGATCGTAAATTGATTCGGGGTTCCGTTGCCGATCGTGACCGTGGCGTATAGCGGTGTCCCGTTGTAATGAGGTTCCTTGGTCACGCTCTCGGGTTTCTTCGCCGAGAGCTTCGCGCTGCTGGGCATATACATGCGATTGGCCGCCTTGGTCCCCTCAAAGTCGAACTTCCGCACGTCCATGGTGAGCGTCGTCTCGGCCTTGCCATCACCGGCGATCTGGGGCTGTGCCGCGTTGCCGGACTGCGCTGGGTTCATGCCGCCCAGTCCTAGCATCGGAACGGTTTTGGGCGCTGTACCCGCGGATGGCGCACCCGCCGGCTCATCAGCCTGGACTAGAGCAGCGACAAAACAGCAGCCGCAGATTGCGGCCAGGGCAAACAATCGGATCGCACGGTGAAGACTCGACATATCCAACTCCTGCGAAAAAGTTCAATCGGCGATTACAGCCTGAAAATGGCCTCAGAGCAACAACCACGCCTCCACTCCGTTTGCGGCGCATCCCTTACGGTTGACGTCCAGTTGTCCTCAATCCACCTTTGCTCCCAGTTTGTTCAACGCGGCGATTACCTTCGCTTCGTTCTCTTCCGTGAATCCCGATATCGCCTCGACAATCTTGCCATCGGGGCTTATCACAAAACTCGTGGGGATCGCACGGATCCCATACCGGGCTGCCGCACTGTTGGGTAAAACCGTGTCGTCCGGGGCTTTGCTGGCATCGAATGCAAAGGTAAATCGATACGTCTGGTTATTTTTTTGCACCCAGCTATCGAACTTGTCTTTGTCGTCCATCACGTTAAGGCCAATGAACTCCACGTTGGGGTTATCCTTCAGCTTTTCATGCAATGCTTCTACCTTCGGCAGCGCCTCCAGGCAAGGTCCGCACCACGTGGCCCAGAAATCCACCACCAGGATTTTTCCCTTGTGATCCGAAAACCGGGACTTGGTGCCGTCGGCTAACGTCATCGTAAAGTCCGGGGCGACGTCCCCAATCCGGGCCAGGGGAGTGGTGGGAACCACTGGCGGCGCCACCGCTGGAAAAACCGTAAGCGTGCGGCCATCGACCGAGGCTTCAAACGAGTACCAATTCTGCCCAAGCTGGATCGCCTCGCCCAGGTCCGCGGATTCGCGATGTCCGATCGGCCGCCAGGTCCCGTCGCCGTCAACATCGATATACAGCGCGCTTCCCAAAGTTTTTCTGCTGCCGTGGACGTTATATAAGCCTGTCCCATTCTGGTCGTACAGAAAGACAATATATGGCGTGGAGTCGATGAGGACCGGGCCGGTCGGCGCGGAGATGGTCATCCAGAAGGCCCTCTTTGCGCCTTTGACCCGGTATAAGTGAATGCCGTACTTGCCCGGGCCGCTTTTCCAACTGGCGGGGAATGTAAAGTTCCCTTCCAGGGACTTTTTCGGCGCCGGTCTTGTCGTAGCGGATGAATCTTTGCTTTGCACCACCGGCACGCTGGGCGGATTCCAGGCCACAAACGGGTCGTTCGTCAGGTCGCCGTCCTGGTTCTCATCAACGTAGACTTTCTCAGCGCCATCATCGAGCACGATCCAGGTTTCTTTCGCGTCCAAATCGTCGCCAAACCGCACTGACCCGTAAAGAGGTGTTCCTTTGTATTCGGGCTCTTTGGTGATCGCTGCCGGTTTGGTTTCGCTGAACACCAGCGGGTGCGGGTAAATCTTGAGCCAGTTGCGGGCCGCGAAATCGCCCGCCATGAACTGTGGATAGTTCGTCAGCGTGGCCTGCGCCACCGGTGCGGCCGATGCTTCGCCCGGCTGCCTGGCAGGCTCCCCTGCAACCGCCAGGTTCATCGCTTGCGCCGTGATCAAGGCAACTGCCGAGGTAACAATGAACTTTCGCGTCGCCAGGCGTTTCATCTCCT
>JBEKXM010000542.1:0-3497 GCA_049512115.1 Tepidisphaeraceae bacterium
ACTTGCTGAAGAGCGGCCAGACCCCGCTCCAGGTGACGATACAGTCGCAGTCGGCCGCCTCGGGGCACTCTGGCTACCAGTATTACTACCGGCCAGGCAACGCGCAGAACAACGGCAAGATGCAGGTCATGACCTCCAACAGCGTCAGCGGACAGCCTATGGTTGAGCTCGCCGCTGGCCCCTATCCCGCTGGAGTCACCGGCGACACCATCGTTGGCATAGCCTGCTTCGTTCGCATATAACTCATGCCTGGACCTCCGACCGGCCCGATCGACATTTCTCTGTCGCTGTTCTCGGGCCTCGACAATGAGCTTGCTCCAACCGACTGTCCGGAAGGAGTGTCTCCTGACAACCAGGATGTCATCTACCTTCCGGGATCGGTGATTTCGCGGCCCTGCACGCACCGCATTTTCGGCACTCCGTTTCCTGGCAATCCGAAGACTCTATACGAAAAAACGTATCGGCAGCCCAACGGCAACCCGCTGAATTTGTATCTGGATTCGCTGGGGGTGCTGCGTACCGAAGACGTGGTGAACAGCCAGAGCCAATGGAGCGTGCTTGGACAAGTGGCTCCAGGTGCGGTCTGCAAATCGGTGACGGGAGACAACGACAAGGAGTACTTCGCCTTTTCCAACGGAGTGCACCCGGTAGACATTCCGCGGCAGTTTGACGGCCGCTACCTCGATCGCGTGAGCCAGGACGGCCCGGGCGCGCCGCCGACGGTGGCGGACCTGGTGGCCACAGTAAACATCGCCAGCAATACGCTCGGCGGCGGCGGGATAACTGCTTCCCCCGACGGCGCGGTGCAAAGTGGCTACGCCACGATCTCTGCGGCGAGCGAAAGCGGCAACGTGGCCACACTGACAACGCTCGCGGCCCACGGCTACACTCCCGGGCAGGCTGTGCTTGTCGCCGGAGTGGGAGTCGCTGGGTACTGCGGTGAACAGGCTGTCTCGACCGTGCCGTCGCCGACGACGCTCACCTACCAATTGCTTGTCACCGGCCTGGGCGGCTCTAGTGGCGGCACCGTATCGCTCCCCGGCGGCCCGGTGAATACCATCACGACGGTCGCCGCGCATGGACTGCTCCCGAACCAGACTGTGTTCATCGTCCAGGTTGGAGTGGCCGGCTACAACGGCCAGGTAGTGGTAGAGACGACGCCGTCGCCGACGACTTTTACTTATAGCAACGGCGCCACTGGGTTGGCAGCTTCGGGCGGCGGCATGGTGCTCGCCAGCATAATCATCACCACTGCGGCGGCGCATGGATTGAATGTCGGAGATCAATTCCAGGTTGCCAACGGGCAAGCGGCTGGCGGAGTGCTGCCGTTCGATAACAACGTCAACGGCAACCCAGCCTATTGGACGGTGGCGAGCGTTGCCACCCCGACGATATTAGTGTTTGTGCCGCTGGGGTGGGGGATGGCCGCGATGTGCTTGACCTCGCTCGGTATCACCATGGGAACGCTCACCGTGGGCGGGCAGAGCGCTGCCGGGCAGCACCAGTGCGTGCAGATTTTCATCACGCGGCAAGGGGCCTGGCTGGCGCCGTCGACGCCGGTAGTGTTCAACAGTGCCGGCGGAACGCAGTGGCAGGCCTCCAACCTGGCGATCGGGCCGCCCAATGTTATTGCTCGAGCCCTCGGGTTCACAGCGTCAATGGGAGACGACTTCTTCACCATCCCGGCGACGATCCGGCAGCCGAACCCGGTGAACCTTGGGACGACGCCGGCCTCCCCCGTCATCACCAAAGCGCTGATTATTCCGGACAATGTCACAACCTCGGTGATCGTGGACGTCTCCGACAATGCGCTTATGGGCGCAGAGGGCATCGACATCGATGGCAACAACCTGTTCGACCAGGTGGTGCTGGCGCCGTGCATCGGCGTGTTCAGCTATGCGAACCGATTGGCGTGGTACGGCGAGTGGAACAAGGTCCAAGAGCTCCTGAACATGGGCTTCGAAGGAGGCTATCCCTCCGGATCCTTGACCACCCCACTGCTCTGGACCGCTGCCACCGCCGGAGGCACGCTGGTGAACGGCGGAAGCTTTGCTGCCGGCATGGCCTGGCAAATAACCGGGGACGGTACGGGCCAGCCCAAAGGGCAGCTGACGCAGCCTGCCTACCAGGATTTCTGGGGCATCAGCATCCTCGATGCAAACCAGCCCTACATGCTCGTGTGCTGGGCCCAGGCACAAGTAGACAACCAGGTCGGAAGCCTCGTCTGCGACCTCTACAGCCCCAGCCAGGGGATTTTGGCGGCGGCGTCGATTCCGGTTGCGAACATTTCTACCGGTGGCGGCTTTGTGCAGGCGAATTTCTCTACGGACACACCCGCAGTCATCCCCAGCGACACTGTCTTAAGGGTCTACGCGCTGTACCTGGCCAACGGGCAAACGGTTGTGGTGGACGAGCAGATGCTGGTCTATGCGGACCAGCCGTACATCGACGCCGCGTTCCGGGTGAGCTACGAAGACAACCTGGAGGCCTACGACGGCGAGACTGGGACCTTGGCCCCATTGAGCGACTCCACCGCGATCCGCGACTGCGGCATGCTCAAAGATGTTCTCTATTTTGTCACCGCCGATCGCCTGCACAGGACCACGGACAACGACAGCGAGCCCGGGAAGTGGGACGTTCGCCAAGTCGAGCAAAAATGCGGCGGAGTTTCACTCAACTGCATGGTGACCGGCAACAACTGGCTGGCGTGGGTATCGCAGAACGACACCGATCTCAGCCTGGCGCTG
This sequence comes from Tepidisphaeraceae bacterium, assembly GCA_049512115.1. GTDB lineage: Bacteria > Planctomycetota > Phycisphaerae > Tepidisphaerales > Tepidisphaeraceae > PALSA-1353. The sequence goes on from JBEKXM010000542.1 coordinate 2,748, forward strand.
CTCGATGGCGGCAACGTCTACCGCATCTCGCAGGAAATCCAGGCCAACTTCTCGGGCGTGAACCAGGACGCCATGAGCACAATCTGGGCGGTGAACGACGCCGGCGGTTCAGCAAAGCGGATTTACATTGGGGTACCGACGGGCACCAACACGATGCCGAACATGATCTTGCCGATCGACTACCGCGAGCTCGACACGGCCGACGATATCGCCTCGCATGGACCGATCCACATTTCGTTTACGGGCAAGATGATCGCCAGCGACCTGGCGCGCAAGTGGACCAGATGGAACCTGCCCATGGCCTGTGGAGCGATTCTGAACCGCACGCTCAACACTAAAAAGTTCTGCGTCGGGAGCGGTGGCGTTGGCTATGGCAATGCTTACTGGTTCGATCCGACCTACCTGACCGACGATGACTATGGGCAGATGGCCCCGTATTACACGACCTACTTTTTCATCAACCACGAGATGGAGCAGCAGCTGCCGACAGGCTCGCACCGCAAGCTCTACGACAAGATTGCAGTACTCGTCTCGGGCGTCGGATATCTACAGATCACGCCCTATGCAAACAGCCTCAACAATCCGTTGAAGGGCTTGGTCCCGCTGGATATCTACGGGGATCCAATCATTCAGCTAACAGCGAATCCGATCAACGACACCGAGATCCCGGGCGAGGTTTCGGCCGAGCGCTGCGCTTTCAGAATTTCAGTATCGCCGTTGCCACTCACGACCGCCGTGCAGTTTAACCTG
>JBEKXM010000543.1:0-3495 GCA_049512115.1 Tepidisphaeraceae bacterium
CCCGATTCATTTCTCCTCGACTATGTCTTTGCGCGTCCCCTCAGCGATCGCCATGACCTCCGACGTTTCCTTCGCCGGCACGTCGTACTTGGCCAGAGATTTCGCCAGGTCCGCCTCGATCGCGTCAAATTCGACGTCGGTGATCTGCATCCCCGCATGAACGCTCCGCATATCCCGGCCGTGATACTCCTCGGAGCCCCCGGCCGCGGCATCCAGAAACTCCGTCAAATGAACTCTCAGCTTCTCCACGTTTTCCGGCGTCGCCTGCCATTCGGCGCTCGTCCCCTTGCGCGTGAAATTCACCCTCGGATCTGCCGCCGCCCGCCCCACGAAATCCTCCACGATCGCCGAGATCATCATGTTTCCCCCCAATCGGTCATACAACGGCTTGGGCGCGTTTGATTGACACCCCGTCCCCGCCATGCACAGCGCCGCGCCCAACCCCATCACCCCCGAAACAAACCACGATTTTCCCATTTGAATGTCTCCTTCCAATGCGAGTGTGATACACATACTCAACCCGCCCCCTTCCCGCAACTTTTCCGCAATGCAAGACAGAGGATTTTTATCGGTTATGGTTTTCGTGCCCTCCGGCAGGGCTGGCTCGAATATAATCAGGCCTTGCCGATGCTCGAACCGTTGGCTGTCCTGTTTACCTTCGCCGCGGCTGTTTGCGAAGAAGCAAAAGCGGATTCGCCGCCTGCGGCGGCACGCGGCGACTCCTCTTTTCCCTTCCTTGCAGACGGCCATTGCGAGCGTCAACAGGCAAGCCAACGGTTCGCGCATCGGCGACGCCTTGTCATATTCGAGTAAACGCGGCCGGTCGGCGCGAACACCGCAACCGATCATCCTCCTCTTCTTCATCCATCCGCCCCCGCCGAACCAGTGACGCACCTTCTCCAGTCCCATCGCATTTGCCCTCTTCCCCTTCTCCCCCTCCCCCCATCTCTTACAATCCCGATCTATGAACCTCCCCCACTCCACCCCCGACCTCCCCGGCGTCGGCGGATCGATCAAACAGCGCCCCGAAGACTTCTTCGTGCAGGAAATTCCCCTCTATGAACCCTCCGGACAGGGCGAACACGTCTATTGCGAGATCGAAAAGATCGGCCTGAGCACCTTCGATGCCATCGACCGCGTGGCCCGCGCACTGAACGTCTCGCCACGCGACATCGGCTATGCCGGTCTCAAGGACGCCGCCGCCATCACCCGACAGCTTTTCTCCATCCAGGGCGCCGATGAATCCGCCGTCATGAACCTGCATCTTCCCCAGATGTCGGTGAAATGGGCTGCCCGCCACGGCAACAAGCTCCGGCTCGGCCATCTCCGCGGCAATCGTTTCGCCGTCAAAATCCGCCACGTGAACCCCACCGACGTCGTCAAGCTCACGCCGCTCATCCGCCAACTTCAGGACCGCGGCATGCCCAACTATTTCGGCGAGCAACGTTTCGGCCGCCGCGGAAACAACCACCTGCTGGGCGCGGCACTTCTCCACGACGACAACGCCCAAGCACTAAAAATCCTCCTCGCCTCTCCCGACAAATCTCTCGACAATCCCCAGCAACTCGCCGCCCGCCAAGCCTTCGACCGCGGCGATTTCCCCGCCTCCATGAAGCTCTGGCCCCGCTCCAGCGGCATGGAACGCCGAATCCTCGCCAGATTCATCAAAACCCAAAACCCCGCCTCCGCCGTTCGCACCGTCGACCAACGCATCCGCCGGCTCTGCATTTCCGCCCTGCAATCCGACTTCTTCAACCAGGTCGTCGCCCGCCGAATCGCTTCGCTCGACAAATTACTCCCCGGCGACCTCGCCGAAAAGCACGACAACGGTGCGGTCTTCCGCGTCGTTGATGCAACCGTTGAACAACCCCGTTGTGACGCTTTCCAGATCAGTCCCACCGGCCCCCTGATCGGCTATCGCATGACCCTCCCCGAAGGCCAGCCCCTTCAAATCGAGGAGGAAATCTTCGCCTCCCGCGGCATCCGGCCCGCCGACTTCCGCGCCGCCGGCCGTCTCAAAGTCAAAGGCGCCCGCCGATCCTTGCGCGTCCGGCCCACCGACATCGAACTCGCCGCCGGAGTCGACGAGCACGGCCCCCACATCACCGCCGCCTTCACCCTCCCCGCCGGCTCCTTCGCCACCGTCTTTCTCCGGGAATTGATGAAAGTCGAGCCGGACACGCCTGAATGACCCGTCTTAGCCTATCATCTGTCTCAGAAAGGACCGCTATCCATGACCGCTAAGCCCGCTCCAACGGCTCCCCGATCAGGGTTACCCATCATTTCCTACTACTCCCGCTTCGCCAACTTGGCCAGCAAATTGCAATCGCCGCTCCTGCTGCTCATCCGAATTTACATCGGCTACCAATGCATGATTTCCGGCTACGCACATATCACTCATTTCCAAAGCACAGTTGAAGCCTTCAAAGGCTGGAACGTCCCGATGCCGGAGATCAACGTCGTGTTCTCCGCCATCACTGAAATGGTAGGCGGCGCACTTCTGCTCCTCGGCCTCGCCGCCCGCCTGATCTCCATCCCTCTCATCGGAAATTTCGTTGTCGCTTTCCTCGCCGTTAATCTTTCCGACCCTCACTATCACCAACTTCTTCGCAATTTCTGGAACAATCAGGCCGTCCTTCTCAAGGACGACGCATTTCCCTTCCTCATGACCGCCATTTTCATCCTCGTCTTCGGCCCCGGCAGCCTCTCCATCGACGGCCTCATAAAACACTTCCGCCGCAAATAATGCAAAAAAAACCTGCTTTTTGATTTCTTCCCGATTTCCCTGTCCGACGCAACGCCCGGCCGTCCGGTTATATTCAAACGCGCATGCAAGACCGTGAATTACTGGCGAAATTCGCTCAAACGCGCTCCCAGGACGCCTTTTCGGAGCTGGTCGGCCGATACATGGACTCGGTTTATTCCGCCGCCCGCCGCCAGGTCCGCGACAGCCAGCTCGCCGAGGACGTCGCCCAAGCCGTTTTCATCATCCTCGCCCGCAAGGCGGTAAACCTGAAGGACCGCGAATCCCTCGCCGGCTGGATCATGAAAACCACCCATCTCGCCAGCCTTGATGCCCTCAAGTCCGAATCTCGCCGCCGCCGCCACGAAGAGCGCGCCGCCATCTTGAATCAGCCGCGTATGGAGCAAGCCATGTCGTCCCCAATCGAAGAAATCGCCCCGGAGCTCGATCGCGCCATGTCGCGTCTGGCTGAATCCGACCGCTCCGCCGTGACGTTGCGCTATCTCCAGGGCAAAACCACCAGCGAAACCGCCGAGTGCCTAGGCATCAGCCAGCCCGCCGCCGCCAAGCGGATTTTCCGCGCCGTCCATCGCCTGCGGAAAATCCTCCTGCGAAACCGCGCCATCGCCCCCGCCGTTGCTCTCGCCGCCGTTCTCGATCAAATCCCGCGAGTCCCCGCCCCGGCGGCCCTGGCCGCCAGCGCCGTCACCGCCGCCACTACCGGCTCCGCCGCCCCCGCCGCTCTCGCCATC
>JBEKXM010000544.1:0-3492 GCA_049512115.1 Tepidisphaeraceae bacterium
GATCATCGTGGCACACCGCCACCATCGGCGCCCGCAGCATCTTCGACACCAACCAGCCGCACAGCCCCATCGGGCCCGCCGTGTTCACCAGGATCACGTCAAACTGCCGCCGGTCCGACCATTCCAGAATCTCCAGCACCGGTGGAATTTTCAATTCGGCCCCAAGCCCCGCGATCTTCCTGTCGATCACCGGCGCGAAGTTCCGCCAATTCTTCGCCGTTTGGGGCGATTGCGACGCGAAGTGGATCGTCGCCGGCAATCCCCGCGCTTCGGCGAACCGTCCCAAATCCGCAACGAATCGGCCCGCAACCGTCGATTCATCCGCGCTGTCCGTGAACACCCCCACCCGCGGAAAATCCCCGGCCCCGGATCGCGACCGCTTCGATAGCCGGCTCAGCAAATCCCGCTCCTGGTTCTGGTGAAACAGCGCAAAGTGATACGGCAACAGCAGCGCCTGATGCGCAATCACGGTCGATATCGCGTCCATGACCGCCCCAAGCTCGCCATCGTCGATCGCCGCCGCCACCGCGTCGAAAATCCCGCCCGCCACGTCCCGGTCCACCCGGCAAACCAGATCGAACATCGAGCGGTGTTCCGCCAGCGGCGATCGGCCTTCCTTCAACGCCTGCATCAGCGCCCCCACCCCCGCGGCGCGCTTCATCGCCGATGACATCAGCAATTCCCCCAGCAGCTTCGTCCCCCGCGCCGGTTTGGCAATCCCCAAAAACCGCCCGATCTTTCGCGGAATCCCGCGCGCGTAAATCCCGCACGCCGCCGCCGCGACGGACAACCGGCTCGGCGGCGCTTCCTCGCCCAGCATCCGCCGCATCATCCGCCCCGAACCTCCCGTCTTCGATTCCGCCAACTGCCGCGTGTAATACCGCATCCCCACGCCAAAGAAATTATGCGCCAGCTTGATGCTCGATCCCGCCTCTCCGCCCGGCCGGCATCGGCCTTGCCTCAGGCACTTCAGCAGTTGATCCACCGTTCGCGTCTGGGCCGGAAATTCCGTCCACGTCCGGCCGATGTTGAACAGGCCATGATCGTCGCTCCCCGCCGTCCGCGTTTTGATCCACGGCTTGGCCCACACCGCTTCCAGCCGATGCGCCCGTTCCAACCGCCGGATTCCCGCCGCATCCAGTTCATCCAGCAACGGCTCGAACACTTCCCGATGCGTCATGCTGTGAGCGCCGTTCAGGCATTCGAATCCGTTGAAGATCAAAATCAGCCGCTCGACGTGCCGCCGGTCCAGCACGCCGTTCTGGCGATACAGGGGATGCGCCACCGCGTGCGCGATCCGATTTTGCCCCACGTACCGCGCCACCGCGTAAATATCGTCCGCGGCCCGTTGCAGCGCATCGTGATCGGCCGGGGTGATGCCCCAGACCAGCAGATGAATCTTGCACCGGTCCTCCGGGAAATAGCAGGTCAGCTCCTCCCCGACCAACACGTCCGAGACTCCCGCAAGCTCCCCGACTCCGGAAATCGAATCGTGATCCGTGATGGTCACGAAATCCATCCCCCGCTCCTTGGCCTGGGCGTAGATTTCCCGCGGTTCGCTGTAGCTTTCCGGACACCGGATGGCTTGCAGCATCGCCTCGTCCGCCTCGGTGCTGGCGCGGCTGTGGCAGTGAAGATCGACTCGTTTCGTGAAATCCATTTTTGCAGTTGATTGAGATCCCGCCCGCATAGACCTTACTCCCTTGGGTCTTGCCCGCCGCCGCGCCCCAGTCGCCCACACGCGGCACCCGAGCCCACAAAAGGTTCAGCCGGAAATCCGTTCCCGGCCTCAAGCGCCCTAACAACAAACGCTTGACCTCCAGTGACATAATCGACCGCCGATGTAAGCGCGGGGTAATAACCGCGCTAATTCACCGCTAAACCCCAACGTCTTGGGGACCAACGATCATTAGCACCCGCTAATTGCACCCCAATGCGTTGTTAACATTTCTTCACATTGGCGTATCTGGGTGAAGGGGAGGATGAAGCTTTGCAAATCTTAGGTCATACAATCGGCGCGCACGCCAACGCCCGCACATCTGTACGTCTTTCGCCAAACCGCCGGGGATGAATGCTACGGCAGGTCCGCCGTGCAATGCGCGCACTTCGTCGCCTTGATCGGAATCAGCGACAGGCACTTGGGGCATTCCTTGGTTGTCGGCTCCGAGGGAGCCGGTTCGCTCCCCACTCTTTTCATCACCCCGCCAAGCAATTTCACGATCGTGATGAACACCGCGAACGACACCAGCAGAAAGTTCAGCAGCTCGGCCAGGAAGTTCCCGATCTGGATTCGTCCAATTGTCCATGAAAGATTGACCACCTTGTCGTTCCCCGCCGCTGGCGGCGCCGGCGGCGGAGTCGGGGCAGGCGGCGGCGCCGCCGCCGACGCCTCGGCCGGCTGCGTGCTCGCAGGCTGCGTGCTTGCCGGTTGTGTCGTCACCCCAACCACGCTCGCCGTCTTTTCAGCCACTTTGGCCGCCGATTCCATTCCGCTCTGCGCCGCCGACGTCACGTACGTCAGCGACGGCATGATGATGTCTTTCACCAGCGAATTGATCACCCCGCTGAACGCCGCCCCGATCACCACCGCCACCGCCAGGTCGATCATGTTCCCTTTGAACGCGAACGACTTGAATTCCTGCCAAAGTTTTGATTTCATTTGCCTCGCTCCATTTCCCGCGGCGATAATTTTTTGCGGCTCCGCACATTATTTCCTTGCCCGCTGGAGTTGGCAAACTTTTTGTGCACGATAGGATCGTCGCACTGGAGCATCCGCCAATGGACTCTTCCACCCGATGGGCCGGCGCCTTGTCGCTCGGCCTCACATTCCTTCTGGCATCCTGTCACGGAACCCTCAAGGCCGCGGAACCGGCGACCATGGCCGCGACTCAACCCTCCATCCGCCTTTGGGACGGCGATGCGCCGGGCGCCCAGGGTTCCGCCGATGCCGACATCCCCACGCTCACGCCTTTCCTCGTCGCTCCGGCAAAGGCCGGCGCGGCGGCATTCATCGTCTGCCCCGGCGGATCCTACGGACATCTCGCCCCGCACGAGGGCGCGCCCGTCGCCCAATGGCTCAACACCCTCGGCATCCACGCGTTCGTCCTGAAATATCGCCTCGGCCCAAAATATCATCACCCCGCCGAAATGCAGGACGTGCAACGCGCCATCCGCCTCGTCCGCTCCCGCGCCGATCAATGGAATCTCGACGCAAACCGCATCGGCATCGTCGGCTTTTCCGCCGGTGGACATCTCGCCTCCACCGCCGCCACCCATTTTGACGACGGCATCCCCGATGACCCCGACCCCATCAACCGCGTCAGCTCCCGCCCCGATCTGGCCATTCTCGCTTATCCCGTGATCTCAATGGCCGATCCCTACGCCCATGCCGTCTCTCGAAAAAATCTCCTCGGCGACAATCCCGACCCCGCCCTGGAACTGTTGCTTTCCAACGACCGGCAAGTGACCGCCCAAACCCCGCCGTGTTTCATC
>JBEKXM010000545.1:0-3487 GCA_049512115.1 Tepidisphaeraceae bacterium
TGCCGCGGCCAGGCCCTCCTGACCGGAGTAGGCGGACAGGACCGAGGCCGGTTCTTCCGTCAAACGGGCGCGGACCAGGGCGTGAATGGCCTTGGAATCATCGATCAGCAGAATCTCGCAGGGCATAAACAACTCCTTGTGCCGCCCCCTCCGTTAGAGGCGATTAAGGAACTGTTCGAGCTATCGGAGTAAAAATGGGGCGGATTGATCAAGCCACGAGCGTCCGATAAGGAACCGTCTCGCCGGCGGCTAAAAGTTGCATCCAGCAGGCATCACCTCCATAGTAGTGGTGTTTTCTTTTTTGCGGATGGAGTGGTTATGAGCGGATTGAGCCAGCGGATTTGGTTTGGGTTTCTGGCGGCTGTTTTCGGGGCGTCGCTGTGCGCGTGCGGCACGGCGAATCGTTCGGCGGCATCATTGGAACTGCCCGGCGTCGATGCCGTGACCGCGCCGCGCGTGGCGGTCGATCTCAATCCCGATTGGAAGTTCATTCGCCAGGACGTCGCCAACGCCGAACAGCCGGATTTTGACGATTCGTCCTGGCGGTCCGTGACCCTGCCGCACACCTGGAACAACCTGGATGGGGAAGACGGCGGGTCCAACTATTACCGGGGACCGGGGTGGTATCGGCGGCACGTGACGCTCGGGTCGGAGGAGCAGGGCAAATCGTTGTTCCTGCGTTTCGGCGCGGCGGGCAGCGCCGCGACGGTGTTCGTGAACGGCAAGCCGGCGGGGCCGGAGCATAAGGGGATGTTTTCCGCGTTCTGTTACGACGTGACGCCGCTGATGAATCCCCAGGGCGACAACGTGATCGCCGTCCGGGTCACCAACGCGGCCGACCCGGGCATTCCGCCGCTGGCGGGAGATTTCAACATGTACGGCGGGCTGTATCGCGGGGTGCGGCTTCTGGCGCTGAATCCCGTGTCGATCAGCCCGATGGATGACGCGTCGCCGGGGGTGTACGTCAAGCAGGTCACGGTCTCGGCGGCGCACGCCGATTTGCAGGTCACCAGCAAGCTTCGCAACGGCGGATCGGCCGAAACGCCGGCGACCGTCACCTGCGAATTGCTCGACGCCAACGACCAGGTTCTCCAGAGCGTGAACACGACGCAGCCGATCGAGTCCTCGGGCGATGCCGATGCGGTGCAGTGGCTGAGCATCGATCGCCCGCATTTGTGGGACGGGCGGAAGGATCCGTATTTGTACCGCGTGCGGGTGACGGTCGCCGAGGGTCCGCAAGTCGTCGACCGGGTGATTCAGCCGGTGGGGCTTCGCTTCTTCAACGTCGATCCGGACAAGGGATTTTTTCTCAACGGTCAGTCCTATCCGCTTCACGGAGTCAACCGCCATCAGGACCGCATCGACATGGGCTGGGCCATCACCTCGCTCCAGCAACGGGAGGATTTCGACCTGATCATGGAGATGGGCTGCAACGCGATCCGGCTGGCGCATTACCAGCACGCGCAGGAGTTTTACGATCTGTGCGACCGCGGGGGCCTGGTCGTGTGGGCCGAGTCGAGCATGGTCAACGTGGTCGGTTCCTCGCAGGAGTTTGAGGATATCGCCAAACAACAGCTTAGCGAACTGATCAAGCAGAGCTACAACCATCCATCGATCTGTTTCTGGTCGCTGTTCAACGAATTGAAAGATAAACGGGAAAAGGGCCAGACGGAAGCCGCGGGCGCGGCCATGCTGGAGCGCGAGAACCAGGTCGTGAAGGACCTGAACGACGAAGCGCATCTGCTCGATCCAACGCGTCTGACGACGGCGGCGTCGTTCTCGGAGGTGGGCACGCTGCCGCTGAACCAGATCACCGACATCATCGCCTTCAACCGATACGAAGGCTGGTACACCAAGACCCCCGCCGCCTGGCCGAAAGACCTGGACGCGCTGCACGCGCAGATTCCCGGCCGCGCGTTCGGGATCAGCGAGTACGGCGCGGGCGCGAGCGTCTTCCAGCACGAGATCAACCCCAGACAGCCCGTGCCCGTCAGTTACTGGCATCCCGAGGAATGGCAGGGCGTGGTTCACGAGGCGGCCTACAAAGCAATGAAAGGCCGCCCCTATATCTGGGGCACGTTTCTCTGGAACATGTTCGACTTCGCCGTCGATTCCCGCCACGAAGGCGATCACCTCGGCCGAAACGACAAGGGCCTGGTGAGCTACGACCGCAAGACCAAGAAGGACGTCTTTTATTTCTACAAGGCCAACTGGTCCGATGAGCCGGTGATTTACATCACCGATCGGCGATATACCCCGCGGAACGTCGAGCGAAGCCCGATCAAAATCTACTCGAATTGCGATACGGTGGAACTGAAAGTGAACGGCGTGGCGCTGGGCGTGAAGACGGGCGACGATTGCGTCTTCGTCTGGCCCGAGGTCACGCTGGTCCGCGGCGAGAACGCCATCGAAGCGATCGGCACTCGGGCCGGGCAAACATACAGGGACATCTGCGGGATCGACTACGATCCCGGCGTGATCGACGTGAGACCCGTGAGGCCGGCGACCCGGCGGAGCGTGGAGCCGGCGACGATGCCGTGAAGGGCCTCGTCCGGACTTCGGTCGTGGGTCAATTTGGAATTTTCTACAGCCAAAGGAACCCAGATGGCTATCCGTGGGCTTTCGGGAGTGAGATTGACCCACGACCCGGATTTCAATGAGTTCGCCTCTTCGGCTTCGATGGCATATCCTTAGCGGCTGTGTCGGAACCGATCATCGAGATATCCAACGTCGATTTCGCCTACGGCCAGCGGCTGGTGCTGAAGCACATCAGTATTTCCGTGGCGCGCGGGACGACGGTCGGGGTGATCGGCCCTAACGGCGGGGGGAAGACCACGCTGATGAAGCTGCTGCTGGCGCTGCTGAAACCGACGCGGGGGACGATTTCGGTCGCGGGGATGCCGGCCGTGGCAGCGGTGCGACGGGGAGACGTGCTGGGATATCTTCCGCAGAATCCGCGGACGCCGCCGGGATTCCCGATCAACGTCAGGCAGTTCGTGCGCTTGGGATTGGCGGGAAAGATCGGGATTCTCGGCCGGGAATCGGCGGAAGATCTTCGGCACGTGCAATGGCTGCTGGGCAAAGTGGGGATCGAGGAATTGGCCGATACGCCGATCGGATCGTTGTCAGGCGGGGAGCTTCAACGCGCGTACATCGCGCGGGCGCTGGCGTCGCGGCCGCACGTGCTGCTGCTCGACGAGCCGACGACCGGCATCGACCGCATCGGGCAGGATCAGTTCATCCGGTTTCTGGGGGACCTGAAGCAGTCGCTGTCGCTGACGGTGATTCTGGCGAGTCACGACGTTCGCACGGTGGCGGCGGTTTGCGATCGGCTGGCGTGTTTGAACGTGACGCTGCATTATCATGACGTTCCGGAAAACATGCCGCGCGAACTGGCCCGCGAAATGTTCGGATCGGACCTGACGGAATTGCGAACCAGCAGGGCGGGATGAGCGAAGTCGTGAGCGTCAAGTACAGATTACCGCGA
>JBEKXM010000546.1:0-3480 GCA_049512115.1 Tepidisphaeraceae bacterium
CAGCATGGGTGCGCCTGGGCAGGCCCGTATATGTCGACACACAAGTCGCGGGAACCGCGGCGCAAAAGTTTTTGCACGATCGGCTCATGACGAGATTCCACCTGCAAGCGACCCAGTTCCCGACACTCGCGCGTGTATTGCCGTGAGGCATTTACCTCATCGGGCTTTGGTGACCATTGACAGGAGCCAACGGAGCCTTCCAGACACTTGAAGCAGCGCCGTGTGAACAGCGAAGGTGACAAGGGCGACCAGGGCAATTCCTAGAATCGGCGTCGTATGCGGGACGATAGCTCGCATGCAGAAGGCGGCGCCAAGGCAAAAGATGACGGAAATGAGCGAAAATCGTGTTGCGACCCAAATCTGCGATAGTTTGATCCCGGAGACCCTGAACACGAGCCAGCTCCACACCACGTTGCCGGGCCCGGATATTACAACGGTGATGCCCACGCATACTCCCAACCCGCCCCAGTGCAGCCCGGCGCACACACCGATGATGACCGAGATCACGTTGATGAGACTTAGCCGGACCACAATATCGCTTCGGCCCATGGCGATGATCATGTCCCTGAGCAACAGACCGTAGGGGAGGGTGAAGAACCAGACGCCGAAAATGCGTGCGATCGGCACCGCGGGTCCCCAATTCTTTCCCATGAGAACGTCGACGAGCAGGTCGGTGCTCGCCATGATGATCACGAAGATGGGCACGGTGACGATCATCACCACTTCGAGGGTCTGGAGCACCACCGACCGGAGCCGCGCCACGTCGGTCGCTATTCTGCAGAGCGTGGGATACAACACCGCGTTGATGGGCGCATAGAGTTGCTGGAGCGGCCCGAGAAAAAGATTGTACCCCCGTGTATAGAAGCCGGTTTCGACCGGTCCCCAGAGCCTTCCCAACGCCACCTTGTCTACGTTGCCTTGGAAGTATTGGACGAAGCTATTCAGGGTCATTCCGCTTCCAAACCTGAGCATGCTCCGCACGCCGGCTCCCCGTACGGGCCGGCCAGGCCGCCACGGACTCAGTATCCATACCAGCACCAGGTTGGTCAGTCCCGTGGCGCCGGCCCAGACTACCAGTGACCAGTAGCTCCACCCATACCATGCGGTGAGGATGGCAGCACCCACACCGCAGATCATGGAACTAACGTCAATGATGGCCAGCGCACGAAATCGCAAATGACGGCCCAACAGCGCCTGATGTTGCGCCGTGAACCCGCCGAGCAGGAACAAGGCGCCGCTCGCCAGCGCAATCCACATCGTACGGGGGTCGTGATAGAAAAGGCCGACGAGCGGGCTGATTGCCATGGTGAGGCAGGCTAAAACCAAACTGACCGCAACGTTAATCCAAAACAAGGTGCTGACCTGTTGATGAGTGACGTCTTGGCGTTGCACCGTCGCGATCGAAAGGCCCAGGTCCTTGAACAGACCGATGAACGAGGTAATCGGTTGCACCATCGCGACCAACCCGAACTCGCCGGGAGAGAGCAGCCGCGCCAGCGCCACCGTCGAAATGATGTTGACCACAAACTTGATCGCCTGCGCCGAAATCGTGATCATTCCGCCGCGGATGGTGCGCCCTCTGAGGTCGGTCTGAAGGTCGTCCGTGCGGAAAAGATCATTAGGGTCAATGTCCCCGGAATCAGGGCCGGAGCCAATCTGCCCGCCGGCAGGCGGGGCGGGCGGTCCGGCGGCCGGAGTGGGGTCCTCAATCTCCAAGCAAAACCTCGCTTACCCGCGCTCCACCCATCGCCGGGGCAGCCACGGTATGCGCCGGGCCAGCATGCGCCTCATGCCGCGGATGTTTCTTGTGCCATGTTTCGCCCAAATGAGTTGGCCCGACGAAAGGTTCGCGCGGCTTCGATTGACGAACAGCGTATTATAATGCACGGTCCGGCTGAAATTGATGAAATAGAAGCCCAGGTCTTCCAGCCGGCGGATCAGAGCTGCCAGCGGCTCGAGCTTGACCAGTCCGTTGAAGTCGTGAAACTCCACGGTCATCTGCACGACTTTTTGCAGAAACGCGTCGCTGCATTTCTGAAGCGCCTCGACCTCGACGCCTTCGATGTCCATTTTCAGAACGTCGATCACGCCGATCCCCAGGCGGGCGGCGAAAGTTTCCAGCGTCTCGACGGTCACCATCGTTTCGCCGACGTAGGTCGCATTTTCCTCCTTGATCAATCCGGATCCCATGGAAATCGGATTGATATGCAGCGCAAACCGGCCATTTTCCGCGCCGATTGCCACCTGGTGAAGCCGAAGATTGGCGTGTTTTGGGATTTGCTCGAATGTTGCAGGCGACGGCTCGGCACAATGCACCGTGCAGCCAAATCTCCGCACCATCTCCGTCGCAAATTCCCCAACGTTGGCCCCCAGATCGAGCACGGTGGAACTTGAAGAAAGCAACTGGCCGAAAAACGTGTGTTCGCTAACCGTAATCAGGGGCATCGCGAGACCCGGCGATATGAATACAGGCTCTTTAGTCCAAAAACTCCCAAAGCTGACGACGACTCATTCCAGACAAAAGTGTAAGGCCATCACGATGCTTTGACAACGACCCCCCACGCGCTGCCGCGCGCGTTGCTCAAATCCAATACCAGGGCGCGACTCGCCTCAGAACCGATTTGACGTGAAGCTTGATTCGTTCCTTCGGCGTGAAATAGTTGGAACTGTCCATGCCGCGAAGTCCCTCGATCGTGGGCTGCGACCGAAATCTCGGAACGATGCGAAATGTGTCCCGCGCCGCCAGCAGCCGATCCATCAGGAACTGTTCGGGCGCGCGCTTTTCGATATCTTGCCGCATGTACTGAAACTGGCCCATCAGCAAGGATTCGTAGCCCTGCCGCGTGAACGCCAGCAGCCGCAAGTCCATCCAGCGGTTATTCACCGTCTTGATGTCGCAGTACACGTCGAAGTCCCGCGGCGCCGTTGCCACCATGCGGCCTAGGTTCAAAACGCGAAGCCGTCCCGTGATTTTCCACCAGCGGTCGCCGGGCTCCATCGCCCCAAGCAGCTTCGACGTGTTGATTGCATGGTCTATCATCTTGAATTCGCCATAGCCGCGGCCATACTCCGGCGGATGGTCCAGCCCGGCGAAGTTGATGAACTCCACCGATTTTCCTTCAGCCTCCGCCGCCAGTTTGCGAATCGAATCCAACGGGTGTCCCGAATTCTCCATGAAGACAATTCGATCCACGAGCTTATTCGGCAGCCCAAGATAAAACCTGAACGCGTTCTCGTAGTCCGCCAGCCGCGCCGACGGATCGGTGCGATGCAGGTAAGGCACCCCCGGGGGCGGCGTCACCGTCGCGGTCAGTAAAATCAGTTCGGCCATCGGTGGGGTTCCTGGCTCGGCAAACGAGGGCCATTATCGGATAAATCGGCCAGATCACAAGAAACCGATTCGCGCGGGTGTGCGCAATGATCTAGGCAATGAGAATCGGCCGGAGGACCGGCCGGCTCAATTTCGAAATAGAGCCGGCC
>JBEKXM010000547.1:0-3475 GCA_049512115.1 Tepidisphaeraceae bacterium
CTTCCGCAGCATCTTCGCACTCTGGCCGGCGTCGGCCGCGAGGTGAACCTGGACATCGACGGCCAACTCACGCAACGCTCGGTTCTCGATGCGCTGGAGTCCCGCTATCCGATGCTGCGCGGGACGATCCGCGATCAGGCTACGCAAAAGCGCCGGCCGTTCGTGCGGTTCTTCGCCTGCGAGGATGATCTGTCGCACGAATCGCCCGACGCGCCGCTGCCCCAAAAGGTCGCGTCGGGAGCGGAAGCGTTTTACATCATCGGCGCGATTGTTGGGGGGTGACTATTTGCTGTTGGATTCATTTTCCTTCGGGTACAGCGATGGCGAGGAACGAGATCGAACCGCGGATGGTGAAGGAAAGCGCGTATAAACCGCAAAGACGCCAAGACGCCAAGATGAAAAACGCCAAGGTCGCTGGATTTCTTCGCATGATTTTACCTTGGCGTCTTTGCGTCTTGGCGGTTCAATTTGGTTTTTTGAATGATGTTGTCAGAAAAACAACGTGTTGAAGGTGAGTAGTACAGAGGCCACAGAGGTCACAGAGACCACAGAGACATGCTGAACTTATGGCCGTATCTCTGTGTACTCTGTGATCTCTGTGCTCTCTGTGGTTTATTTTGTTAGGCGATCTAAACCTCGGTATCCTGCGCAAAATAGCCGGCGCACATCGTCGGCCAACCTGGGAGGTATCTCTTGGCGGACAAAGTGAAGTTAGCGGTAGTCGGCTGCGGCGGGATGGGCGGGGAGCATATCAAGTTGATCGGCCGACTCGCCGACGCCCAGGTCGTGGCGCTGGTGGACATCCGGCCGGCGGCGTATCAGCAGAAGCATAAGGATCTGCTCAACAGCGACCCATCCGTCGCGACGTATGACTCGCTGGATGCGATGCTGACCAGTCCGCCCACGGGGTTGCGCGGGGTGGTGATCGTCACGCCGCATTATCTGCATTTTGAGCAGGCGTTCGCTTGCCTGGAACGTGGGTACGACGTGCTGGTCGAGAAGCCGATGGTCACCAGTTCGGCTCATGCCCTTGAACTCAAGAAGAAGATCGAAAGCACGGGCAGGCATTTCCAGATCGCGTTCCAGGCGCCGTTCACGCAGGAGTTCGCTTACATCCGCCAGCAGATTCAAGCCGGGGCTTTGGGCGAGCTCCAGACGATCACGGCCCATTCTTGCCAGGGATGGAAGAAAACCTGCGCCGGCACTTGGCGGCATGATCCCAAACAGTCCGGCGGCGGGCAGATGTACGATACCGGGGCGCATCTTTTCAACGCCATCACCTGGTTGGTGGATCGCCCGGCGCTCGAGGTCTTCTGCGTCACCGACAACAAGGGTCTGGAAGTGGATATCAACGCGGCGATGACCATCCGTTGGGAGCCAAACGTGCTGGGCAGCGTCACCATCTCCGGCAACACCCCCGGCTGGCAGGAAGGAATTTTATTGGCCGGCGACAAGGGCCGGATCGGCACGGGAATTCACGGCGGCCGGATCGAGCAATGGAACGAAAAGGGGATCGTGAAGTATCCGCAGGTGACGCAGACACATTACAGCCCGGTGGAGAATTTCGTGGACTGCCTGCTGGGCAAGGCCCAGCCGCGCTGCCCGGTGCGCTACGGAATTCTGCATAGCTGGCTGATGGACGCACTTTACGCCAGCGCGCGGGAAGGAAAGTCGGTGAAGCTGAGCAAGCCGCCTCTCTGAAAAAGCCTTACCGCGAAGCAGAGAAGGGGGTCCCGGCGATTAACCGCCGGGTCCCCCTTCGCCGCTTCGCGGTAAGGTCCATTTCAGGCTCGCCGGCATAACAAAAATCGGATGAAAACAAGAGCGATGTTTTCATCAGCCCACCCCTTCCCTCTGGCCCGCGGATCGATAAAATATACGCCATCGGAGGGCGAGTCATCATGAAGTTTCGTGTTCGGCTGCAGTTGGCCGAGGCATTCGGCTCCATCAATCGCTGGTTTTGTTCCGAATTTTACGGCCGGAAGATCGACGATCCGGAACTGCTTGTGATTTATTACGTCAGAAGCGGCGGGGCGGCGGATTTTGCCCAGAGATACGATGAGGCAATGGGGACGCTGAATCGCTGGTATTGTTCTGAGTTCTATCGCCGCGACATTCGCGATCCCCAAATCCTCTGGGACTACTACGTAAACCACGCCCCGGCCCGAGCGCTGGGGAAAAATCCGCGACATGAACCGGACCGTTCCCCGGCCGAATTGAGCATCGCCTGTTAAGGCAACTCCCAACCCGCTTGGTCCCTCGATACCGCATTTAGCGGATCAATTTCGCTCCCGAAAGCCCGCGGATAGCTATCCGTGGGTTCTTCAGGCCGTATAAAATTCCAAATTGACCCCCAATCACTTTTTGAGGTGTATTTAAGTCATCTCGTTGAACTGACGCATATATTTCAGGTGACGATTTGGCGCCGGACTAAACCGTTCAGGCGTTCGGCGGATCGAACACAGGGCCAAAGGGCCAGACCTCGGGATATTGTTGTGACCGACCCATTCCCGCACGTGGGCGTAGCGCCAGCGCTTCGGGAACCCGTCCCACACGCTGCGACAAATCCTCGTTCGACGACCAATCCGCTGTCGAAGCGAAAGCCAACCCCTCCTCGATTTCCGATTTGGCAATAAAATCCGGCCACAATCGCTGGTAATCATCGCCCAAGACCACGGCTTGGCCGAGGCGCCGCGGAATTCCTCTCCAAAACCAGCTCCGCGTGGTCTCGTCGGACCGTTCCAAAGAATCTGCGGTAACATAGACCGCCGCGCCATGGCGAACATATCCACCGAACTTACGCACGTCTCCGTAGATGGGCCGTAACAACCCAGACGTCTGACGCCAGAAACGCGGCAGATTTTCAGCCCATCCAGGCTGATTGAGCGCCGCGGACTCGATTTCAATTTCCACCAAATTCGAGCGAAAGCCCTGCCGGCTCGCGCCAAGCGGCTTGGGAAATGCCAGATGTACCGAAGCAACGGGACGGTGCGCATACCATACGATCGGGTCATGCAGATTCTTATCCAAGAACTGATGGAGGTGCTCCTTCCCGGTTTGGGCATACACATGTTGGGGCGGCTCGTACAACCCGTATCTCTTTGGCATTGCCTCGGGCAATTGTCGTTCGAGAAGGCCGAAAAACGATTCCCGTTTGGCGCGGCCCAGCAGAGCGTCGTTCAGGAACCACCACGAGAGCCGGATGACGGAGAAGCTTTCCTCCTTCGGCGAAGGTGAAAACCGTGACACTCCGGCAGGCGTTTCAATCGTGTCTTCCTGCGGGTTTACGACGACTCCGTGTGTCGCCTTGGCGATCGCTTTCGCCGCCGAGCGCAACCGACGCTTTGCCTCGTCCGTTTTCCCGCCTTCAAGATTCAATTCGGTCAGAAAGCCGATGCCGGGGAGCAGCGAGGCAATCTCATCTTCGATGTCTTCCGGAAGGATTTTGTCGGAGGGGTTTACGACAATCTGCCAA
>JBEKXM010000548.1:0-3473 GCA_049512115.1 Tepidisphaeraceae bacterium
GATGTTCCTGACCGGCGTCGCTACCGGCTTCTACACCATCTTGATCAAAGACTCGCGCAACAAGCGGCCGTTTTCAAACCAACAAATTCACGTGAGCAATATGGTCGGAACCGCGACCAATCCATTCCCGCTCTTGACGCCGTTTGTGTTTGAGCGGCGCGGATCGATTCTCGCGGATCTGACCGACCTTTCCGGGGCAGGCAACACCATCCGGCTAGGCTTCATCGGCGTGGAACTGGACGACGGGTCAAGCTAACTATGAAGGACTGGAAAACAACGGTAGCGGGGATCTTGACGATCATCAGCGCGTGTTGCGCGTCCGGAATGGCGTTCATGAATGGCCATGTAGAAGTCGGCGTGACGGCGCTTACCACCGGCATTCCAATGGGGGTCGGGCTGATCAAGGCTGCCGACTCGAAGCCCGCGAAGTAAGGGGAGTGCAGCATGGACCCGTTCCAAGGGCTGGCGACGTTCGTACTCGGCCGCCTGAAAGATTCGGCCATTGCGCTCTGGTGGAAGCTGCTTTTTCTCTGCGTCTTTTCGGCGGTCGTCTCTTTCCTCGCGGTGGATGGCGGGTTCCTGATTCGCGGCGCTTCAGAATTGGTGGCGCGAGGTTGGGGGTACAGTTCGGCAGCCGGCGCGCTGGTGCTTTGCTTTTTGGCGAACGGACAGAAATTGCTCAAGGGCATGGTTGCGATCATTCCCAATCAGGAAGTGATTGCGGCACTTGAAACTCAGTACCAACAGGTTCAAGCGGATAAGGAGCAAAAAAAATGAGCAACAAAGTGGTTACTTTTCTCGAAGCGGTGGGTAAGGACTTCAAAAAAGGATTGGACGCGATCCTGCCCTACGCTGCAACTGCTGGCGAAACGGCGGTCAGTATCTTCGCGCCGGCGCTCGGACCGATGTTCAACTCGACCGTTTCCGCCGTGGTCCTGGCGGAGCGGAGCGCGGCAGCGATCGGTAAGCAGGCTGGCACCGGCGTGTCAAAGCTGACCGCAGTGGTGCAACTGATCGGGCCATTGATCCAACAAGGCCTCGCGGACGCAGGCAAGCAGAGCGATCAAGCGGCGGTGACGGGCTACGTCAACTCCGTCGTCTCGATCCTGAATTCCGTCCCGGCACCGGCAGCGGCACCAGCGGCAATAAGCTAAGCAGCACAAGCGGCGCCCGGCAGTCGTAGAACGCTTGCCGGATGGCGGCGCGAATCGAACAAGAAAGGGGCGGGCATGTGGAATCCCTGGGTTGGTCAAGATCCGAACGGCAAAGATGATCCGCGCCTTGTCCGCATCTCACCCTTTTTTTTCTCCCAGCACGGGCTGCGGAACATTTTCTATATCCCGAAATTGCGCGATCTGCCATCAACCGGTCTCGACCTGAAGGTGCTCGTTTTCGATTTCGGGTTTGACATTCCGGCGAACAGTTTAGGGCCGAAGGCGACGGCGAAGCGCACGCTGGCGATCGAGCGCCCGATTCTGATCTGGGGATGCACCGGGGTGACTTCCGACTTGAGCAATCCCGCGGTCGGGTTCAATTTCCAGATTCTGCACAACCACGGCGGGAGCCAGCGGCAATTCTTCAACAAGCACGTGAATAACGGTGAGATTGCAGGCGATGGACAGCGCCCGATGATCTTCCGCATGCCCTACATGGTGATCAAGGGCGACGAGGTGACGTGCGAAGTCAAAAACGTTTCGAACAATGCCGCGAATCCAGGGAGCACAAACAGCAACGTGCAAGTGTGCCTTTTTGGGGGGGAGTTTGATTGAGCCCACTCGAAGCATTGGCGGATAGCATCATGCAGTTCGAAGGCTGGCATAAGGGTAGTCGAAGCTGGCGGAATAGATCGCCCGGCAACCTTCGTCCATTCAATCAGCAGCAGATTCGGGACGGCGAAGGTTATCGTGTGTTTGCGAGTCTGGCCGAAGGCTGGCGTGCGCTGCTCGACGATCTCGGGGCAAAATTTGCGGGCAGCCACGGACTCACGGAAACTTCGACGCTGCTCGATCTCTTGAACGTCTACGCGCCGGCGGGCGACGCGAATAATCCAACAGCCTACACGCAGTTTGTATGCGAGTGGACAAGCGGCGCACTGGACCGCAAAATTCTTCCGCTCACGACACTAAAAGAATTTCTTGGGGGTGCCGCATGACGATGGTTCGCACATTTTCGCGCGCACGCCGGCGAACGCTGGGCGACTCTTCTGGCGCGGCCTACGGCGTGAACGTCGCTTCGCCGGCAAACCCAAGCATCCCGACCTGGCAGTACCCGAACGTCGGCGGGCAGCGCTGGACCGATCAGCAGAAATTGTCGATGGCATCACGCATGAAGACGGCGCTCTCCGGGCCATCGTTCATGAACCGGAACATCTCGCTTTGGAATCCGCCGGGCGATTCCCTGCCCTTCATCGTGACGCCGAATCCATTCCCAAACTATCCCGCCGTGGGCGCGGCGCCGATTGTGATCATTCAGTATGTGGTTCCGCCGGGCATGATGGGCGTGATCACGAAACTGGCGATCGTGCACGTCGGCGGCAATCCGCCGGACGGGACCGGCAACGTGATTTGGAGTGTGCTGGTCAAGGGCGGCGGCATCGATGGGCTTGGTTCCTTGACGTCGCAAGTCGGAACCTACGCGCAGCCGAATGACTTCGTGTTCCGCATCATCGAAAACGATATCGTCCAGGTGACGGTCGAAGTGACCACGAACCCGATGCCGGTCGGGACAACCACGGCAGCACGCTTCCATGGGTGGACTTATCCACTGATTCAAGCGACGAACACAACGAACGCGGATACTGGAGTGCTGCAATGACCGACAAGAACTCAATCTGGAAACTGCTTAGTGCCTTGTTGCTTGTGATTGTGCTGATTGCCGTTTGCGGCTTTCAGAACGCGGGGAACACAGGAACGCAAACGGTTTCACAGATTGTGGTTTATACGGCTGGTGTTTCTCAGATTTTCAACAACATTGGCCAATCCGCGCATTACATTCAAGTCTGCAGCACGTCAGGCAGTTACACTGGCCTCGTCGATTTGGAGGGCAGTTACGACGGCGCAACACATTGGACAACGTTTGCTCTCGCCAATTATCAGGTGACTCCGCTCATCGGTTGTGCGGTTTTGCAGGCTGGCGGGTACTATCAAAATGTTCGCTCAACGACTTCGGCAACGAACATCTCAGCCTGGTATAACGCGAGCTCCGGTCCCATCGCTTATGCGCCAGCGGGACTGAGCGATGGGGGCGCAAGCGCACCAACACTGTGTACACATACCTCGGAGACGAACATTGCTGCTGGTCAAAACATAGCCATTCTTACGCCTCCGACCACGGTTGGAATTAAAATTTGCACGTTTCAACTTAGCCTGGCAGCGACTCCATCGACTGGCGCTTTGGCGTTTAATTATAGCTCGTCGAATGCGTGTACATCAGTTATTGCGCTTTGGGGCGTGTTGACCTTTGCCGGTACCCCA
>JBEKXM010000549.1:0-3453 GCA_049512115.1 Tepidisphaeraceae bacterium
ACGTGTTGAAGCAAAACGCCGCCCGTGGACCAATCCCACAATTCATCAAGCAAGCGGAGGATGATCTCCCAGCATTCGGCGGCGGCCTGCGAATCGACCAGCGGATCGAGATAGTCGGTGACCCAGCTTCCCGGCGTTTCGAGCATGGAGGAGGTATTCAGGGCCAGGGGAAGAACGGCCAGGAGCTGCTGTTGGCGGGAGACGGTGATGAGCCGGAACTGGCCGGCGGGGACAAATTCGTTGACGGCGGCGGATTGCCACGCCGGGCAGAGAAAGACCGTGGCCCACGGATTGCGCGCGAGCAGTTCATTCCAGCGCGGGAGAAACTCGGCGTCATCGGGCCAATCGCGGAGGCAGCGGGCGCACAGGCCATTGCGCTCCAGGGGCTCGAAATCGCCGCTGCTGCCGGCGATTTTAAGCGCGGCGGGGACCAGGGCGCGCAAGGCGCCGCGCATCCGGCCGGTGAGTTGCAGCTTTCCCACCATGCTTTCTCCCGCGTTCGGGTCGTTGGGGACCCTCGAGGATTTATCAGGCTTTGCCATCGGCGACTTGAGAATATAGCAAAAAAACGTGGCACGGGCGTCTCGCCCGTGGACCGCTGTACTCAGCGGTCGATCGGTCGTACTCGACCGATATAAGCAAGAGCGAAGCGTCGGACACGCGCCCAAGCAATCGCCAGATCGCTCCGCTCATGATGATATCAACGGAGTACCGTCGATGCGTGCGGCGTGCCGCACGCCACGGGCGAGACGCCCGTGCCACTTTACACGCGAGGCCGGACGCTCCACAATCGGTCCATGGCGAGCGGGTCGTTCGTTCATCTTCATTGCCACACCCATTATTCGCTGCTGGACGGCGCTTGCCGGATTCCCGATCTCGTTGCACGGGTCAAGGAATTGGGGATGAACAGCCTGGCCATCACCGATCACGGGTGCTTGTTCGGCGTCGTGGAGTTTTTCACCGAATGCACCAAGGCGGGGATCAAGCCGATCCTGGGCATGGAAGCGTACATGGCGCCCGGGGATCGCCGGGAAAGATCGACCGTGACCGGCACCGGAAGCGACGCGGCTTACCACTTGCTCCTGCTGTGCCAGAACCTTCAGGGCTATCAGAACCTGATCAAGCTGTCGAGCATTTCCTATCGCGAGGGGTTTTACTATAAGCCGCGGATCGACAAGGAAATCCTCAGGGAATTTAGCGGCGGGCTGATCGCGACCAGCGCGTGTCTGGGGGGGGAGATTCCGTCGTGCCTGTCCCGGCGCGACGCCAAGTCCGCGAAAAAAATCGCCGAAACCTACCTGGAGATTTTCGGCCCGGACCGGTTCTTCATCGAAGTGCAGAAGCACGTCGCCGAGCAGGACCGCGTGAACCCGGAGCTGGCCGAGCTGGCGAAAAAACTGGGCGTGGGGCTGGTGGCGACCAATGACGTGCACTTTTTGAACAAGGACGATCATCACGCGCACGACGTGCTGTGCTGCATCAGCATGGGGAAGCTGATTACCGACGAGAGCCGGTTGAAATATCCCACGGGCCTGTACCTGAAAAGTCCGGAGGAAATGACCGAGGCGCTGGGGGATTTCGATCAGGCGATCGAAAACACGGCCCGGATCGCGGCGATGTGCGACGTGACGCTGGATTTCGGGCAGCGGCACGCGCCGGTGTATCACGTGCCGACCGAGGCGATGAAGGGGCCGGATTCATCGGAGACGGCCAGGGATGCCCGATATCTCCGCCAGCTTTGCGAGGAGGGACTGGAATGGCGCTACGGCACGCGGCAGGTTCAGGCGGAGGTTCGCAAGCGGCTGGATCATGAATTGAAGATCATCACGAGCAAGAATTTCTGCTCGTATTTTCTGATCGTGTGGGACTTCTGCAATTTCGCCAGACAGCAGGGGATTCCCGTGGGGGCCAGGGGCTCGGGCGTGGGAACGATGGTGGGATATCTGCTGGGGCTGTGCAACGTCGATCCGATCAAATACGGCTTGCTGTTCGAGCGCTTCATGGACCCGAGCCGGGACGAGATGCCGGATATCGACATTGACATCTGCCAGGACGGGCGTGCGAAGATCATCGAATACGTGCGGAACAAATACGGGCACGTGGCGCAGATCATCACGTTTGGGACGCTGGCGGCGCGGGCGGTGTGCAAGGACGTGGGGCGCGTGATGGGCGTGCCGCTGGCGCTGACGGACAAAATGACCAAGCTCATTCCCGGCGCCGTGGGGATGACGCTCGACAAGGCCCTGGCCCAGGCGCCGGAGCTGAGAGAACTGTATCAGAACGACGCGCAGGTGAGGCAGATCATCGACGTGGGCAAGCGGTTGGAGGGCCTGTGCCGCAACGCGGGAACACATGCGGCCGGCGTGGTGATCGCGGACCAGCCGCTGGATAACGTCCTCCCGCTGTGCAAAAGCGGGGACGATTTGCTCACGCAGTTTGAAGGGCCGATCGTGGAAAAGGTCGGCCTGCTGAAGATGGATTTCCTGGGCCTGAGAACGCTGACGACGCTGGAGCGGTCGATCAAGCTGGTGAAGCAGATCAAGGGCATCGACGTCGACATTGAAAAGATCGACTATACCGACCGGAAAGTGCTCGACCTGTTTTGCCGGGGCGAAACCAAGGGCGTCTTCCAGTTTGAATCGGGGGGGATGCGGGATTTGCTGATGAAGATGCGGCCGGACCGGCTGGAGGATTTGATCGCCGCCAACGCGCTCTATCGGCCGGGGCCGATGGAATTGATTCCGTTGTATTGCAACCGCAAGCACGGCAATGAAAAGCCGCCGCAGGCGCACCCGATCATGGACCGCATCCTGGCGGAGACCTACGGGATCATGGTGTATCAGGAACAGGTGATGCAGATTTTCAACCAGCTCGGGGGGATCGAACTGAGCGCGGCGTACAAGCTGGTCAAGGCCATCAGCAAAAAGCAAACGGACGTGATCGCCAAATATAAGCCGGATTTTCTGCAAGGCGCCCAGGGGAACGGCGTGGCGCCGGGCAAGGCACAGGAACTGTTCGATTCGATCCTGAAATTCGGCGGATACGGTTTCAACAAAAGCCACTCGACCCGCTACGCCATCATCGCGTTTCAGACGGCGTACATGAAGACGTATCACCCGGTTGAATACATGGCGGCGCTGCTGACCTTTGAAATGGGGTCCACGGAGAAGGTGGTTGAATACATCGAAGAATGCCGGCGAATGACGCAGCCGGACGGTTCGCGCGGCATCCCGGTCCAGGCGCCGGACATCAACGCTTCGGACAAGGATTTCACGCCGATCTACCTGAACCAGACCGGCAACATCCGCTTTGGGCTGATGGCGGTGCGGGGGGTTGGGGAAAAGGCGGTGGAGGCGATCATCGCCGAAAGAAAAAAAACCGGCGCGTTCACGAGCCTGTACGATTTCTGCGAGCGGGTGGATCAGCGGCAGGTGACGCGCGGCACGATCGAGG
>JBEKXM010000550.1:0-3453 GCA_049512115.1 Tepidisphaeraceae bacterium
TTTCGAATTTGATTCGTCATTCGAATTTCGAATTTCGAATTTTCATTTCCCGGTTTCGTCATTCGGATTTCGGGTTTCTATTTCCTCCCCATTATCTCCGGATGAATCAATTCCGCGAATTTCTCCGCCAATTCCCCAATCCGAAACCCCGGCATCTCCCCATACCATAGGCTCACCACGTAAACCCGATGGTTCCTCACAGCCGGAACATCTGACAAACTCTCCCAAATCCTATCCCCCTGCTCCACGACCTGCGGCTTGCGGTCCCCATCCGGCGCCAGCCGGATGACCACCTCGGGAGCAAGCGTCATTATCATTTCCCGATCAACCTCCGGATACGGTTTACCCAGCGATTCGGCCGCGTTCCGGCCTCCGGCAATTCGCAAGGCCTCATCCAGAAACTCCCCCGGCCCAGCCAGCGCGAAACTCTCATCATTGGTCACCACCAGCGTCCCGACCCGCGGCAATCCCCTGACCCGATTCGCCACCGCATCCAGCCTGGCCCGCAACTCCGCCGCCGCCCGCCGCCCGCCGGCCCCTTCGCCCACCGCATCCCCCAGCGTGATCATCCCCTGGCAAATCTCGTCGATCGTGTCCAGCTTCAGGTTCACGATCCGAATCCCCATCTCCATGCACCGTTGCTGGATATACGCCGGCAAACGATCGGGCGCATACTGCAACACCAGCACATTGGCCCCGCAAGCCGAAAGCTTCTCCCAATTGACGTTCTGATAATCCCCGACCCGGTTTTTCCCCGCCACTCCCTCGCGATCATCGTCAAAAGTGCTCACCCCCACGACCCGATCCCCCGCCCCGATTCCGACCAGCAAATCCGTCCCCGCCGGCGTGATCGACGCGATCCTCACCCCCGCCGGCCCGGCCGTCCCCGGCTGCGCCGGACCACGCCGTAGCGTCAAGACCACCGCCACAACGACCAAAGAGAAACCAATTATCCCCGCAATTCGAGGTTGACCCATGCCGCGCGGATGGTAGATTTGTCCAAAATGCCTGTCAAACCACGCCCGCGGGAACTGGGCTGTGGCTATTGAATGGGGCCAGCGCAATTCGCACGGAGGCAAACATGCCCGAAACCGAAACTTTTCTCTACCGTATTGGCCGGCTGTTCAAGCGCGCGCCGAAATCCAACGGCGATGGCGAACATGACCCCAATTCCCCCGCCGTCGCCGTTGAAACCCACGCCCTCACCCTGCGCCCCTGGCGCAGAAACAGCGCGGCTATCGCCCAGCTCCAGGACGGCTTCCATTCCCTGGCCGACCTGATGAACGAAATTCGTCAGAACATGGTCAACCAGGGCCGCCGGCAGGACGAATTGATCGGCTACCTCTCCGCCCTGCCTAAACTTCTGGAATCCATTCCCGAAAGCAGCCGGCTGCACAGCGAAACCCTCAAAGCCATCCAAGCCCAACTCCAACGCCACGGCGACCAGCAGGAAACCCTCGGCGAAATTCTCGAAAAGCTCAGCGAATCCGGCGGCGACCAGAAAGACCTCCTCGAAGGCCTCCGCGAACGCGTCGAAACCCTGAACCATCAGGACAAAGCCATGGCCGACAGCCTCGGCTCGGTCAGCGCCGCCCTGGAACAGACCAGCCGCCATTCCGCCGCCGGCACTCAGGTCTTGGAAAGCCTTCGTGAAAACCTAAAGAGTCGCGACGGCGATCTCGAGCGCGTCCTTCAACGCCAGAACGTGCGTTTCACGACCCTGCTGATCGTCGCGATCTGCGTCTCCATCACCGCCCTGGCCGCGGTGCTGGTGATGGGATACCTCATGATGCACGGGGGCACAAAATAAGCCTTGATCGAACGTGACCGGCAGTGACATGGCGCAAACCACTGTAAAAGTTTGGTTCGATGCGGAGGGCGATTTCCTTGAGGTCCTCTTTTCCGACGCGCCCGGAATTATGCGACAGACCGGCGATGATGCCGTTATGGAACGCGTCGATGAGACAGGGAAGATCCTGGGCTTACAAAACTAGGGACAGTCACCTATTTCGGTACATAACTAGGGACAGTCACCCATTTCAATTGCCATTCGCATTGAGTTGAGGCAGAATGCGGGCATGGCCCGTGCGGCGCGCGTCGTCATTCCCGATCTTCCACACCATCTGACGCAGCGCGGCAACAACCGCCAGGACGTCTTCTTCGTCGATGACGATCGCCGCGCATACCTGGAAATCCTGGCCCGCCAGTGCGGGCGGTATGGCGTGAGCATCCTCGGCTACTGCCTCATGGACAACCACGTCCACCTGATCGCCATCCCCAAGCACGCTGATTCCCTGGCCAAGGCGATCGGCCGAACGCATTGGCTCTACGCCCAATACGTCAACCGCCTCCACGGCCGCAGCGGCCATCTGTGGCAAAATCGCTTTTACTCCAATGCCATGGACGATGCGCATTGTCTTCTGGCGATGCGCTACGTCGAGCGCAACCCGATCCGCGCCGGCATCTGCCGGATCGGCCGCAGATATCCCTGGTCCAGCGCCGCCGCCCACTGCGGCGACAAGGATTCGGCCGGCCTGCTCGACGCCAGGCAATGGCACGAGCTGTCGGCCGGCCTCGATTGGGAAGGGCAGCTTTCGCTCGATCTGCCCGACGCCGACACTTCCCGCCTGCGCCGAAGCTGGCACACCGGCCGGCCATTGGCCACCGATCGATTCCTGAGTAAGCTGGAACACGCCGTAGGTCGCCGCCTCCGCCCCCTACCGGTCGGCCGGCCAAAGAAGACACCCGCAAAAGGCCGTGGAGGCGGAACTGGAAATGGGTGACTGTCCCTAGTTCTCCTTTTGGTTGCAGGGCTTATTATGGTCACAACGATTGTGGTATTGGGTGTAGTCTAATTTATGAACCCACATGACAAGCCGCGTTATCTCGACTATGAAACTCCTCGATATCGAAGGAGCGACTTCTGTCGCTACCTGCGTTTCATAACATCCATTATGTGCTGGAGTTGTACCGTCTACGCCGCTCTGATTGCGTTTGCCGTAATTCTCTTCAGGCGGAGCATCCTGATTTCCACGAACCCCTATCCACTTGATTGGCGGGATATAACGAAGACAGTATCGTTTTGCGTTTTCATCGGTGTGCTTTTTAGCATTTGCGCGCTCTTGCTTAAGGCGAAGAAGCCTAGAAAATAGGGGAACGAATAATTAGGGACAGTCACCTATTTCAAGCCATCGAAATAGGTGACTGTCCCTAATTAAAAAGGATGCGAATTGGAGGTTCGGCTGCGCGTCCCAATTAATTCGCCCGCGCCTGGGCGATGGCCAGGGCGTGCTGGTCGATGGCGCGGAC
This sequence comes from Tepidisphaeraceae bacterium, assembly GCA_049512115.1. Lineage (GTDB taxonomy): Bacteria > Planctomycetota > Phycisphaerae > Tepidisphaerales > Tepidisphaeraceae > PALSA-1353. Next base: position 3,310 of record JBEKXM010000550.1, read on the forward strand.
GATGCGCTCCTGCAGAATCTTCGCGCCGCTGTTGGAGCCTTCGGGGATGCCGTTGAAGAGAATGCTGAAGCAATACCAATTGTCGTCCTTGGCGCGGAGGTAGCCGCTGAGGCAGCTCACGCCATTGACGAAACCGGTCTTGGC